>CANJNY010000241.1 GCA_947475715.1 Prolixibacteraceae bacterium | reverse complement strand
GCTTAAAAACCAGGGATAAGCTTGTGCTCAAGTCATTTCATAAAAAGGGATTTCTCTCCGATGTTAAGAATCAAAAATTGGTTGACCCCCAAGGTTTGACAGATTTGATAAAAAAAGATTTGGAAAAATTGGCATTAATGGATGCCGAAATCCCTGCTCTGAAAAATAGTGAGAACCTTGGCTTTGACAATGTCGAGAAGATTGTATTAAGTGTGGCTGGGGACTCAAAGATGCCTGGCATAATATATGGTCTAATGGACTCAGATAAGCTTGGTGCGTTTGACTCAGAGAAGCTTGGTTTTTGTATTGAATGTGACTCCGAAAAGCTTGGTGATGATTGACCCTTCTTCGGGATAGTGAGAAGCTGGGGGATTTTAAAATTAATTAGGATGTCATTTATTAAACGTTAATTTGAATTTTACATCATGAAGTCATCAGTTAAATTGTTAGTTGTGTTTGGAATCATATTCGCACTTATCATTGGTCTTTTTGTAGGCCTCTACTTAAAAATGGGAAACATAAACCAAACCGAAATTTCAGGGACTATTGCCAAAGTCAATAATTACAGAAAAGCACAGCTTGCAGCAAAAGGGACCAATATTTCAAGTCAGCTGTTATCCGATACCGTCAGGTTAAAGAAAATGCAAAATTATTTGCGGTTTTATTATGCTACCAGTGCTAAAATGGCTGTAGATATCCGGTTTTCGATTGACGAAGCGAATGCAGATCAAGGATTCAAAAATAAATATATTAATGAGATTAGTGACCTGGTCACCTACGAAAAATCTTTTGCACCGGCAAGAACTGACCTGCTAATTGCCCTGCGGGCTTGTTTAAATCCTGGAAAGACAGATCCTCTTTTATTTGGTGAATTTATCAACCAGGCAAACAATGTAATTGCCCGTATGAATTTTCAGAATCGTATTATACTTGATTTTATCGATATTTTGGATTCGTACTTAAGGGAGAATAAAACAATGCATCTGAATGGTCTGACCAGGGCGCACGACCTGTTATTGTACAATGAGCTTTACACCTGCTTAAAAACCAGGGATAAGCTTGTGCTCAAGTCATTTAATAAAAAGGGATTTCTCTCCGATGTTAAGAATCAAAAATTGGTTGACCCCCAAGGTTTGACAGATGTGATAAAAAAAGATTTGGAAAAATTGGCCTTAATGGATGCCGAAATCCCTGCTCTGAAAAATAGTGAGAACCTTGGCTTTGATGATATCGAGAAGATAGTATTAAGTGTGGCTGGGGACTCAAAGATGCCTGGCATAATATATGGTCTAATGGACTCAGATAAGCTTGGTGTGTTTGACTCCGAGAAGCTTGGTGAAGATGACTCCGAGAAGCTTGGTGGTGATGATGACTCCGAGAAACTTGGTGGTGAAGATGACTCCGAGAAGCTTGGTGCACGTTCTATAAAATAAAAGCTCGGAAGTTTCCCTTGGATTGATTGAAGCTGTGGTTGTTTAATCCAATGAATTAGTGTGTCTATTATTTCCCCTTAAGTATGATATCCCGTCTGTTTATCTTTATCGTTATCCTCCTTTTTGTCGTTGGTTCAAAAGAGCTGAATGGACAGCAAATTAATCATTTTAAAACGGATAAGCTTGACCTTATTTACTTTGGGGAACGGTATTCCTATCTGTTGCCTCATGTTGTCGGGACTTACGAAAATGCGATGGCATTTCACGCTATGTTCTGGAGTTATAAGAATTTTACTGCCAATGTATTACTGAATGATTTCGAAGATTTTGGTCATGCCAGTGCCCTGGTGATGCCTTTCAGCCAGGTACAAATGGGGATTGAACCATATAGTTTTGCTTTCAGTATCATCCCTTCCAACGAACGTTTTCAGTGGCTGTTCAACCACGAAGCTACCCATATTGTATTGGCAGACAAGGCTAACAGCCAGGATTTGTGTTTTCGTAAAATGCTGTTTGGCAAGGTTCGCCGAAGTGAGGAAAAGCCATTGTCTGCTGTATGGAGCTATCTGACAACACCGCGGTGGTATTCACCGCGGTGGTACCAGGAGGGGATCGCCTGTTTTATGGAAACCTGGATGTCGGGCGGCCTGGGAAGGGCCTTAGGCCCATACGATGAAATGTATTTCAGAAGTATTGTCAGCGAAAAGGCTCGTATCTATTCGGTTGTTGGGTTGGAGACTGAAGGAACTTCCATAGATTTTCAGGTTGGGGCTAACGCCTACCTTTATGGAACACGCTTTGTGACCTATCTCTCATACCAATATGGAATCGATAAACTGAAGGCTTTTTATATGCGAACAGATGATAGTAAAGCCTTTTATGCCAAACAATTTAAGCAGGTCTATAACCGGCCCCTTACCAATGTCTGGAATGAATGGATTGGTTGGGAAACAGATTTTCAAAAAGAGAATATTGAAAAGATCAAAGGGTATCCGTTAACCAAATTCAATGCCATTACCCCTAAACCACTTGGAGGGGTTTCGAATTATGGATACAACCCTGCCACCCGAAAGATTTATGCTGCAATAAACAGTCCGGGCAGTATTTCGCAAATTGCTGAGATAGACCAGAAATCTGGGGTAATCCGTAAAGTTGCCACGCTCGATTCTCCTCTGATGTATTATTGTACCGATCTGGCCTATAATCCGGACGATGAAAAGCTATATATCAGCGAGCAGAACGGGAAACGTCGCAACCTTGTTGAAGTTGATGTCCATAGTGGTAAGAAGCGTGTTCTGAATCCAATCACCCGAACCGGCTGCCTTGTATTTAACCGGACTGATAAATGCCTTTGGGGGGTCAGGAACGACAATGGGTACAATACGATCGTTAAAATCCCGCAACCTTACAATGTGGTTATTCCTGTTTTTACTGCACCTTTGGGTAAGACCTTCTTCGATCTGGCAATCTCCAATAAGGGAGACCGGTTATCCGCATCTCTTTCCGGGCTGAAGGGGGAGCAATCGCTGATTTTATTTGAGATCAAAGATCTGGATCAGGGAGTGAATAAATTCCGCACTATTTATTCACTCAATGATAATACGCTTACTCAGTTTAAGTTTTCTTCCGATGATCAGAATCTCATTGGCGCGTCATATTATACGGGGGTATCAAATATTTGGAGGCTTAATATCGATAAGCCCGAGTTTGAACTTCTTTCCAATGTGGAGACCGGTATGTTTATGCCTCTTCAACTGAATACTGATTCCCTTTTGGTTTTAAAATTTCACCGTGATGGAATGGTTCCCGGGACTATTCCCCTTAACGTTATTAAGGATTCCAATACGATTGATTACCTGGGCAACCAGGTACACAATAAATATCCGGAAGTCGAAAACTGGGCTCTTGCTCCAACGGCCTCTGGAAAAGAAGCAGCATCTCCCGTTATTAAAGAAGGTTATTACCCAATCAGCCAAATGAGACTGGCAAACGCCTATCCCGATATAGCGGGTTTCAAGAAGACCGCGGTTATTGGCTATCGCCTTAACTGGCGGGACCCAATGGGGGTGAGCAATATCGACCTTTTTCTTGCCACATCACCATGGAGCAATTACAATGACAAGCAAAAAATTCATTTGACTTTCGACTGGACCTACTTTAATTGGCATCTGAATGCCGACTATAACAAGACGCATTTCTACGATTTGTTCGGTCCGACCCTAAGGAGCCGTTCCGGCTATACCCTGGGTATTAATTACAAAAAGGAGAATGCACAGAAAATGCCCTTTAAATCGTTTTATAATTTCGGAATTAGTACCTACGGTGATCTGGCGGTGCTGCCAGGGTATCAGAATATTGCTTCTCCTATTCGAAATATGCAGGTTGTGAATGGTTCATATGGCTTGTCGAAGTTGAGAAAAACCCTGGGTGCAGTTGTAGATGAAAAGGGTTATTCATGGGATATCAATTCATCGGGATCTTTGGCCAAAGGGGAATTCTATCCCTCGATGATTTCAAATCAGGCCATCGGATTTCTTGTCCCGGCAATGCGAAACACGAGCTTCTGGATCAGGAACAGTGTCGGACAATCCATGGGCAACAGGCAGTCGAGCCTTTCCTATTTCTATTTTGGGGGTTTCCGAAATAATTATATCGACTGGCAACCTTCGGAACAATATCGGCAGGCTCTGGCTTTCCCCGGTGCGGAAATTGATGAAATCAGTGCCTATAATTACCTAAAAACGATGGGAGAGCTAAACCTTAAGCCCATTCGGTTACGAAATGTTGGCGCCTCCTGGCTTTACCCGACATTTGTAAAGTCCTCAGTATTTACTACACATATGATGACCAATTTTGACAAGCAAACTGAGACTTCTCATCTTTTTAATGCTGGTGCGCAAGTCGATATTCAGCTTGTTCTCTTCTCTTATCTTAAAACAACCTGGTCATTCGGATATGCAAGAAAATATGAAAATCACAAGAACGATAAAGAGCAGTTTATGATATCTTTAAAATTATTGGGGGATTAGTCATTTAATTGATTTTCTTCCACAAATACCGGAGTAGATTTTTTTATGTGTATCCAACAATTGATTTAACTCCAAAATCCGGAAATACAGCAATCACTAAGATTGACACGACTCTTGCAAAATTCTTTATAGCTCATAGCATCTGGTATATGCTGGAGCACAAGAGAGGATTCAACGATCCTGAACAGTTTTTCCACAGACGGATCTGCCACATTCACCTTTACCAGTGCTCTTAGTGGCTTAAGGGCTGTGATTGGTTATTATTTTAGAGCTGATGCTACAAATTCTGCCGGTACTGCTTACGGAAATCAGGTAACCTTTACAATAACAGCTTCATTGTCGGTAATCACTACGGCACCGGTAAACGGAATAACGTTAGCATGATATCCAACAGAAATAATCGCATCAAGATTATACAATTTTATCTTTCTGGTTACGTCTCTTGCTCCTTCTTTTTGAACTACCGAGTATTTCTCGGTAGTTGCTTCTTCCGTTAGTTCTCAGAAAATCCAGTTTATTATTGAAAGTTGCAACCTTTTCTTACACTACACCCGTCCGTGTATTACTGAAGATTACCAAGCTATTAGAAGAGACAGTAAACAAAAAAGAGGTCGAAAATGACCTCTTTTGTATTCTAGCTCCTCTTTCAGTTGAAAGTTGCAACAGGTTTTTATATTTGAGGCTAGCTTAATGATCTGTTATATTGTATTATACAATATTATTATTCTGATCTGTTCAATCATTTTAACGCATTTTGTGGTTATTTACTCTGAATTTTTTAAAACTTTTGCTATATGAATCTGATTGAGAGCAATATTGACAATGTAGGTACTTTATGCAAGTTACATAAAGTGCAAAGGCTATTCGTTTTTGGATCTGTTTTGTCAGACAGATTTCAAAAGGATAGTGATATTGACTTAATTGTTGATTTTCAAGGTGTAGAATTGTATGATTATGCAGACAACTATTTTGATTTTAAAGAGTCAT
>CANJNY010000240.1 GCA_947475715.1 Prolixibacteraceae bacterium | reverse complement strand
TTTACTCTATTTATCCTTTTAGCACCTTTATTTTCAGGGGCGAAGGATATGATTCATGCAAAACTCACTATTGATTTTAATTCCGAAGGGCAGCCCTACGACCGGATGATCTTTGGCCAGTTTATTGAGCATTTCCACAGGCAGATTTATGGCGGCATTTTTGATCCGGGTTCAAAACTCTCAGATGAACAGGGGTTCCGGAAAGATGTAATTGCTGCACTGCGCGAGATGAAAGTTCCTGTAGTGCGTTGGCCCGGTGGATGTTTTGTCTCGTCTTACCATTGGCTAAACGGAACCGGAAAAGCGCGTACACCTGAATATGACAAGGCGTGGCAGGTGGAGGAGTCGAATACCTTCGGTACAGATGAGTTTGTCGCCTGGTGTCGGAAGATTGGTGCAGAACCTTATATTTGTACCAATGCCGGAAACGGAACATTAGAAGAGATGAGCGACTGGGTTGAATATTGCAACCTGAATATCGGCAAATACGGTCGCCTGCGCCAGACAAACGGAAACAAACAACCGTTTAACGTAAACTATTGGAGCATTGGGAATGAGAACTGGGGCGGTCACGAAATTGGGGCCAAATCGATTGCTGAGTGGGGCCCGCTGGTTCGGGAGTCTGCCAAGATGATGCGGCGTGTTTCTCCCGATATGAAACTCTTTGCCGCCGCTCTTTCAAACCGGGATTGGACGCTGCCGTTGTTAAGAGATGCAGGCGATCTGCTCGATTTTGTCTCTATTCATAATTACTGGGATGGCGATCACGATAATTTTAACCCGGCATCGTATCTCGATTGTATGATGAAAACCGGTTTACCCGAAAATGATATTAAAAATACCATTTCAATTCTTGATCAGAGTGGTTATCGCGGACGGATAAAAATTGCATTCGATGAATGGAATCTAAGGGGGTGGCTTCATCCTGGACTGTTCAATCCGCGACAGAAAATGGATATTGCTGCGCGCGACAAAAATGACATCAATTCAACCTATACGATGGCGGATGCCCTCTTTGCAGCCTGTTTTTTAAACACCTGTCTGCGAAATACAAAGGATGTTAAAATGGCCTGTTTCTCTCCGGTTGTCAATGCAAGCGGCGCCTTGTTTGTCCATCCAAAGGGGGTCGTTAAACGAACTACTTTTCATGTATTTAGCATGTATACGAATAATCTTCAGCCAAATGTCGTCCCTTCAGTTGTAAATTCAGATTCTTTAACCTTTGAAAATAAATCGGTTCCGGCTGTTGATGTTATCGTAACCTCTAATCAAAACAAAAATCTGCTGACTTTGGTTCTGGTCAACAAAGATCCTCAACGAGCTGCCGATTGTGATCTTGGATTGGCGTCTTCCGGCAATACGGTAGGTGCAATAATTCTATCCGGTGATTCGCCGGATGCCTATAACGATATTGAAACTCCGGATCGGGTAATTCCGAAATCCAGCCAATTGGAGATGAAAAATGGACATGTTTTAATTCCGGCACATTCGCTGATGATACTGATAATTCCTTCAGAAATAGGTCGACAGCGATAATTCCAGATAGAGTTAAAGAGGAATTAAAGAATAAATTAATTCATAAAAGAATGTTATTTTAATTGTCGTAAAATATTCGTCTATCCCAAATTCCTCAATAGCTTTATTGAATTATTTTAAAGCTTATAATCTATTGGTTGTTATGAGAATATTCCTTTCGCTTTTGTTTGTCTGTTTGTCCATTTTCTCAGGAATGACTAAAGACCCTGTCAATTACGTCAATCCATTTATCGGCACATCCAATTCGCTGCGCCCCTCCATTTGGGAGGCCAATGGCGGAGCGTATCCCGGAGCTGCACTTCCATTCGGGATGGTACAGGCCACACCCGATGATTATCATTATGATCAGAAATACATAAAGTCATTTACCGTTATCAATCATAATCATGGCTATCCCAAAGGATCCTCAGGAAGTTTTCATATCATGCCGTTTACAGGGAATAACCCTGAAATAAATATGCCAGGCTCGGCTTTTAGCCATGATAAAGAAACGGCCACACCGGGATATTACGCTATATTTTTAGAGGACTACCGGATAAATGCTGAGATGACACTCACCGAATATTCCGCTTTCTTTCGGTTTGATTTCCGCGGAACCGGTGAGCCGGGAATTGTTATCGATGGGATAAGTGAGCCTCAGCTAGATAAGGATGGAAATGTAACCGGGAAATGTGACGGGTACTTTTTTACGCTTAAAATAAGCGATCAAAATACAAATATTAAAATTCAAAATTCAAAGGTCATCATCCGATCGGAAAATATTAAGGGGGGGAAGTGATGTTGAAGATCGGGTTTTCGGTTAACAGTATTGAGAAATCAGCGTCAAACCTTCAAAATAGTATCGGTGACCGGAGCTTTGATCAGGTGCGGAAAAATGCTGCTGATATTTGGAATACCCACTTAAGCCGGATCATGGTTGAGGGAGATAACGAAAAAGATAAGGTTATATTTTATACCGCTTTGTATCACAGCCTGCTCGATCCCCACCTGATTTCCGACTTTGGGATGCCAAAACGATACACCGATCTCTCACCGTGGGATACCTTCAAGAGTAAACAACCCCTGATCACCCTGCTCGAAAAATCCAGGCAGAGCGACATGATAAAATCCCTGCTTGATCAGTTTGACAGATCCGGAATGCTGGATGCAGGCCCCATGACCGGAGTTCATAACGTCCCGATTATTGTTGACAGTTATTTTAAAAACAGCACAGATTTTGATGTCGCGAAAAGCTATAAGGCGATGGAGAAGAGTCTGCTGATCCCACCTTTCGGTCGCGAAAATATAGACCATTATATTGCTCACCAGTATGTCCCCGCCGAAATCGGGTATTCGGTAACCAAAACACTCGAATATGCTTACGACTACTGGGCCATGGCGCAAATGGCAAAAGCATTGAATAAATCGGATGATTATAAGGTTTGTATTGATCGAAGCACCTGGTATGAGAATATCTTCAATTCGGATACAAAATTCATGACTGCTAAAAGTACTGCGGGTACCTGGCAAAAAGGGGGATACCGTGAGGGGGATAAATGGGCCTATAACTGGACACCGGTTCACGATATCCGGGGGCTGATTAATCTGGCAGGCGGAAAGAAGGAGTTTGTAGCAATTCTCGATTCCTGTTTTCTGGGGGGTAATTATTTTCACGATAATGAACCCCTTTTGCATAATTCCTATTTGTATTGTTATGCGGGAGAACCCTGGAAAACTCAACAGGCCGTCCGGAAAATTATGGAACTCGATTACAGTGCGACGCCCGGTGGTTTGTCGGGGAATGATGACCTTGGCGCACTTTCGGCCTGGTATGTTTTCAGTGCCATGGGCTTTTTCCCTGTTTGTCCCGGGACTACACAATATGTCATCGGGTCGCCAATTTTCAGGAAGGTTACGATCACCCCGGATGGTGGAAAGCCATTCGTCATTAACGCAGGGAAAGCTTCAGTAAAAAATAAATATATCCAGTCGGCCTCCTTAAACGGGAAAAATTATTCAAATCTTTGGATCAGCCATGATCAACTGATGGCGGGGGGTGAACTTCGATTTGCTATGGGTGAAAATCCGATGAAAACAGCGGTGAAAGATGCAGGTTTGCCTGCTTCAGAAACCAAAACCAGACCGGAATTTAAAATCGAAGATTGGGATGTTTCAAAAAATAGTGTAGAGGCAAACGAAGAGATAAATGTGAAGGTTAAAATTCAGAACAAAGGGAAGGCCTCCGGTTCATTTCCTGTAAATGTATACCTGAATGACACCCTTTCAACTTCAAAATGGTTTAGGATTAAGGGAGGCGAGTCAGTAACCGCGGTTGTTCCGATAAAGTTATACCGGTCAGGTGATTATAAATGCTCTGTCAATCACCTGCCTTCTCAAGAAATTAAGGTGAAATCAAGTGGTGTGGCAGCCTATGTGTATGCCAATTTCACGATTCCATTACCACCCGTTGTAAAAGAAAACAGTCTGGTAAGGCTGAAAGCCAATGTGAAGAATATTGGAAGTTTCAGGGCTTCGGAAGGGGTGAAACTATACCAAAACGGTGAACTGATTGATCAGATTACTGTTACCCTAAATCCGGGAGAAGGGAAGGAAGTTGTTTTTAACCACAAGTTTGACAATGAGGGGTTGTGCACCCTTCGGATTGGTGATGTTAAGGAGGAAAAGTTGTTGGTTTATGGTCCCCGCTTTTCTGTTGATCAGGTTTATGGGAAGAAAATCAAGCCGATCATGGCGTTTGACTTTGATGAAGCTGGAACTAAGAAAATTAAAGATCACTCTGACCTCAAAAATGATGCACTAGTCCATGGAGCTGTTGAATGGGTTGATGGCCTCTTTGGGAAGGCGATAAAAACCGACGCAACGAAGGGTGCTTATATTGAAATCCCTGATCATATTGGATACAAAGGGATTGCTGACGGAAAAATAATGACCACACTGCTGTGGATTTATCCGATCGATGAGCGGAATTTTGCCGATATTATCACGAAGGGGGATCTTAACGTAATCCAGGTTAGGGCTAGCAATACCGAGGTAAATTATTATTCCGGTGGACCAGACAGGGGAGAAGCATATACCTTACTTCCCTTAAACTGGAACCGGAACTGGCACCACCTGGCCGCCGTCAGTGACGGGCAGACCCTGACCTTGTATATCGACGGGAAGCTCATGATCAAAAAGGAGCTTGACGATAAGCGTAATCTAACCGGAACGACCACCCTCCCCTGGAATATAGGCCGCAATGCCGAAAATACGGAACGTAAATTCAATGGCTACATCGATCACGTGATGGTTTTTGATCAGCCGCTTTCGGAAAAGGAGATCAATGAATTTATGTTGTGGCAGAAGGATTAGGATGTCATTATATCATGATAGAATAACATTTTGTGCTATAAATATCGGAAATTTCTTATTCGAAAATATTGAAAATGAAAGTGTTTTATTTTGGGTGTGAAGACAGGCAGCAAAAAAAAACTTTTGTTCACCGATCAGATAATTTTCAAGAGATTTAAGTTCTGTATATTAGCAGACCTCCTACTTCGATATTTAATGATTATCTTTGTATATATACTTAAAAAGAATTTAAAATGACAAAAACGGCAATAATAAGTTTCGACAGCGACAATGAAGCCGTTCAGGAGATTATTGACGGTTTGATTCGTAAAGGAGTTAATAAAATCGAAGAGTAACCATACAATCAGACAATAGTTGAAAAGATAAAACGAGGGGAAAAGGCTATTGAAGAGGGTAAGGGCATTGCCATAAATCCCGATAACCTATGGAAGTAATCTTATAAAATTTTATCCTCCATAATTAAAAAAATAAACAGCGATAAGTACTTTAAGGTGCGGAGCACCGTTTATATTTGTAGAATAGGGATTAAAGTGCTTTTTAATAGGTACAGCGTACCGAAATATCTGTTCATATGGCCGATACATACACTCAATGCTATTTACATCTGGTATTTGCGG
>CANJNY010000239.1 GCA_947475715.1 Prolixibacteraceae bacterium | reverse complement strand
TTAACTATTTTTAAGAGACACTAGTGTCTTTTTGTATTATATTTGTTATAAGAATCTTTACAAACTTTCAATCATAAACATACCAATAGTTATGATAAGCAAGGGGGGGGGGAAGAGTAAATTGAGTAATAAGCAGACTCTTCGCCAGAAGGCAGAGGCTGTTGCAAAGGAGAGGCAATCAAAACTTGAATCAGTAAGCACTGAATATGAGGCACTAAGGCTTGTTCATGAGCTTGAAGTGCATCAGATAGAACTGGAAATGCAAAATGACGAGCTCCAGCGGGCAAAAGAACAAGCCGACCTTGCCATTGCCAAATACGAGGAATTATACGAGTTTGCCCCATCCGGCTATTTCATTCTTTCAAAAGAAGGTAAGATTAAACAGCTCAATATTGCAGGATCTCAGATATTTGGCAGAGACCGTTCCCAATTAAAAAACCATCCTTTCGCTTTTTATGTTTCCGATGAGTCTAAACAGGTTTTCAATCTGTTTTTATCTCAGGTTTTTAGTAGCAATTCGAAAGAAAGATGCGACATAGGTCTGTCCACTCCCCAAAGCCTTCCAGTGACAGTTCACATCTCAGGTTTAGTGGAGTTAGGTAAAGATGAATGCTTTATCACCATGGTGGATATTACAGAACGAAAACGCAGCGAAAAAGAGATCACTCTTGCCAACGAAGAACTGACCTTTCAGAATAAAGAAAAAGAGAAACGGGCCGCCGAATTAATCCTTGCCAACAAAGAACTGGCCTTTCAAAATGAGGAGAAGGAAAAAAGGGCAGAGGAATTAGTAATAGCTAACAAAGAACTGGCGTTTCAAAATAAAGAGAAGGCAAAGAGAGCTGCTGAATTAGTCATTGCCAACAAAGAACTTAGCTATCAAAATGAAGAGAAGGCGAAGCGGGCTGCGGAATTAGTTATTGCCAACAAAGAACTCGCCTTTCAAAATGAAGAGAAGGCGAAGCGGGCTGCTGAATTAGTCATTGCCAATGAAGAACTCGCCTTTCAAAATAAGGAAAAGGCACTACGTGCTGCGGAATTAGCTATTGCCAATGAAGAACTCGCCTTTCAAAATGAGGAGAAAGCGAAGCGTGCCGCGGAATTAGCCATTGCCAATGAAGAACTGGCCTTTCAAAACGTAGAGAAGGCGAAGAGGGCAACGGAATTAACCATAGCCAACAAAGAACTGGCCTTACAGCTCGAAATATTTCAGGCAAACAAGCAGCTCTATTCCAAAAATCAGGCTTTAATTGAGAGTGAAAAACGATACCGTACTTTGGTCGAATGGGCGCCTATGGCAATTATCATTCACCGAAAGGGGATAATCGTATATGCAAATCCTGCAGCAACAAAATTGTTCGGTGCGATCGGGATTGACGAGCTTGTAGGGCACCCTATTCTTGACAGGATTCATCCAAACTTTCATCAGGCCTTGCTGGAACGTTTGGAAATGGCAACCAACGAGGGACAAAATGTTCCTATGATGGAAAAGAAATATCTCAAGCTTGATGGAACTCTGATCCATGTAGAAGTTCAAGGTAAATTCATCATTTATGAAGGTGAACAATCCTTTTATATGGCAATCACAGACATCACCAATCACAAACAGATTCAACATGAATTAACCCTCTCCAAGGAACACGCTGAACAAAGCGATCGCTTGAAATCGGCCTTTCTGGCCAATATGAGCCACGAAATCCGTACTCCTATGAACGGAATCCTGGGTTTTGCAGAACTATTAAAATCAGAAGGGCTAAGAAATGATGAGGTCCAGGAATACATAAGCATCATCGAAACCAGTGGTGCCCGAATGCTCAATATTATCAACGATATTGTCGATATTTCCAAAATTGAGTCAGGCCTGATGGAAATTAATCTGATGGAATCCAATATCAACGAACAAGTGGAATTTCTTTATACTTTTTTTAAAACTGAGTGTGAAGCTAATGGATTAAGTCTCTCATTTAAAACCGGATTACCGTCAAAAGAATCAGTGATTAAAACCGACCGCGAAAAGGTATTTGCCATTCTTACTAACCTTATCAAAAACGCCATAAAATTCACGAACAAAGGTTCCATTGAATTTGGATATACATTGGTAGAGACGCAACATGCTGCGTCTCTACTGCAATTTTTCGTGAAAGACACCGGAATTGGCATTCCAAAAGGGAAACAGAAAGCTATATTTGAGCGTTTTATTCAGGCCGACATAACCAATTCGAGAGCCTATCAGGGAGCAGGATTGGGATTAACAATTTCCAGCACATATGTTGAAATGCTGGGTGGAAAAATATGGGTGGAGAGTCAGGAGGGGAAAGGATCCCAATTTTTTTTCACACTACCTTACAATGATATTGCGGATAAGAAGCATAGTAAAGAAATAGCAGGTTCTTCAATCATACTGGAAAACCAAACAAAAACCCATAAAGTTTTAGTTGTAGAAGACATCATGGAATCCGCACTCTATCTTGAAATTATTGTGCGATCCTTTGCAAAAGAAATTATTAAGACAGGAACAGGAGTTGAGGCGATTGAAGCCTGTCGTAACAATCCAGACATTGACCTGGTGCTTATGGACATTCAGCTGCCGGAAATGAACGGATATGAAGCAGTTCAGGAAATACGAAAGTTTAATCCAGGAGTAATAATCATCGCGCAAACAGCCTATGCTTTAAAAGGTGACAGGGAAAAGGCTATGAGATCCGGTTGCACTGATTATTTAGCCAAACCAATCAAAAAATCTGAATTATTAGCGCTAATAAATAAATATTTCGCTTCAATATGACCCATTTTCAGGCCCATTTTAGATATTCGGGGAGATCCGGACCTGCTCATTGAAAGGCCCCCCAACCATCCCGAACGTTCAGTATTCCGGTGAGGTTGGCTACAGAACCTCTACCGGATCAGATCACTCTGGCTTAATAATATATCCGATGATTTAAGCTGGTTTTCAAATATTCATTATACGGATAGTCTGAGTACAGGGGAAATAATTCTAAATGCGGATTACGATATTGGTCCATAACTAATCCCTTTGCTCTTCCACCGGTTCAGGAAATAAGGTATCGATTTCTGAAAGCGTTCAAAACTTTTCTTTTTCTGAGAACTCCACCCACATTCGGCATAGGCAGCCAAACGAGGATAGACCCTTAAATTCATGCTTTCGACGGTAGGAATAAATTCTCCCCACATCTGGCACCCCAGTCCCAATACTTTAGCTTCCATATCCTTTGGAAGACCTTTTGGAATTGGATTGAACGAATAGGCCTTTGACAAGGGAATAGATTTGTAGTCATAATCGAGATAGGTGTACTCGTGGTAGGAGTTTACAATTTCATACCCTTTTTTGACGGTATTCAGAATTAAAGATGAATCGCCTTTCCAGAATTGTACAATTGTCCCTTCGGCCAGTTTCTGACTTACATCTTTAGTATCGGCATCCGATTGATATTCGTGCAATTTATCACCGGTGATATCATTCCACCCCATCATTCGTTTGTTTTTGGCCTGTAACATCCCCGAGATATTGTTGGTGAAAAACACCTGTAATTCGGCAGGTGTCTTAAGACCGTTTATAGCCATAAACGATTTTACCGAAACAGAAGCGCTCCACTGGTCATAGCGCACCTCGTCACCTCCGATATGGATCACCTGAGAGGGGAAAAGAGAGATAACTTCATCAACAACATCGTTAAAGAAAGCGATTACCCTGGGATCGGTCACATTATAAATGTCGTACTGAACGCCAAATTTACAGGGAACTTTTATTTGTTTACCAGTGGTTCCCAGCCACGGATAAGCGGCAATAGCAGCGCTGGAATGACCAGGCATTTCAATTTCAGGGACGATCCGGATATGCCGGTCGGAGGCGTAAGCTACAATCTCTCTGATCTCAGCCTGGGTATAAAACCCACTGTGCGGCTTACCATCATATACGTTACTGCTAAAGTGGTTAATTTCGGTTGAATCACGATAGGAACCAATTTCTGTCAGTTTTGGATACTTCTTAATCTCAATCCGCCAGCCTTGATCTTCAGTTAAATGCCATTGAAAAACGTTCATCTTCATTAAAGCCATTTCATCCAGCAGTTGTTTCACCACTTGTTTTCCTTTAAAATGTCGTCCTTCGTCAAGCATAAATGAGCGCCACGAAAAAGAGGGAATTTGATAAAAATGTAATAAAAATATTGAATTGACCCATTTGAAATTTTGAAGAGGTTGTTCTCTTAATTTTTCTGCGTATAAACATAATCCTTTTTTATTCAACCGCAAATTCCAAATAATAAACCTCCAGTTTTATAACCCTTTTTCGATCTTACCCATGCCGTACGCTTTTTAACTGAACTGCTTCAGCCCGTTGTTTTAGAAACTCCAGCCCATTTTTAACAAACCCGGGTGCATCGGGGCAAACATCTTTGAATATGCCTCGTTTGTAACCGAACCCATCATTTCCTGTATTGTATGTTTCCATCAGAACTCGCGCGTTTGGGCAAACATCTGCTAACGACTGGAATACATCATTCCACGGAACAAGTCCGCCTCCGGGCACACCCCGGTCGCTTTCACAGGCATGAATTCCCCATAAAGCCTCTCCACAGGTTTTTATGGCCTTTGCATAATCGCGCTCTTCGGTAATCATGTGGTACGTGTCGAGGTTGATGTAGAGGTTTGGATGGCTCACCAAAGTAATCAGATCAACGGCATCCTGTGCCGAATGGATACGATGGGTCCGGAATCGGCTCATCGGCTCAATGACCAGTTTTACGTTTAGACTTTGGGCATAATCAGCCAACTGATACAGGTTTCGTGCTATCCGTTCCAGCTCAGCATGTTCCCTTGGCTGGCGCAGGATATGCCCGGGATGACCATAGGTTGCTCCGTTATAAGCAACTGCTCCAATTTCTGCCGCCTGCTCAATGATCCGGCGGTGCCACGCCCTCCCAAGACGTTGATTTTCGACCGATTCACAGGATATATCGCATTCCATTGGCCAGACGTTTCCCGGTCCAACGGAGAGTTCAAGTCCAAGCTCCTTTGCCCTTTCCCGGACAGGAATGGGATCAAAAGCGATATCATCTCCAAGTGATATTTCAAAACAATCCACCCCAAGAGCCCGGGCTTCATCCAGGATGTGCAGACTGTCATCGCTCCAGTGCTCGATCCACAGAAACTGGTGTGCCCCGTATTTATAGTTTGTCATATTGTTATCGATTTTTCTCAAAAAATTATTGTCGGAATGTTTATATGTTAAGGATTTATGACTAATTAATAGGAATAACTTAATGTCGTAAAGATTGCTTCGTCCCCGATACGCTGCGCTATCGGGGCAGGTTGTACCTCCTTACAATGACGTTCAGATCTTAACTATTTTTCCCTTAATTTCAAGATGAGCACTTATAATACTTTGTTGGTCATTTAAATAAGGAGATTCCTCACTGCGTTCGGAATGACACGTTTCATTTTTTGGGAGGTGTGGGAGACGGGGCGGTGTTGCCGCCCCGTCTCCCACACCTTTACCCACACTCAATTGTCATTCCGAATGGAGCGCAGCGGAATGAGGAATCTCACTTTCACTC
>CANJNY010000238.1 GCA_947475715.1 Prolixibacteraceae bacterium | reverse complement strand
GAGAACCTTCGAATTATTCAAATCAACCATCAGGATGTTGTTTGGTTATCAAAAATCTTTTGTGCTGCCATCAATTTCCGGTTTCGCGATCTGAGATTTCTTAGGCAGCCATCAGGATTCAGTTTTTAATCAAAAAATTTCCACGTTGTAATTAAGATTCAAATTGGTGAGCTAATTTTTTTCAGAGTATCCGGAAGATTCAAATTTGCAACCTGTATTTTTTTGGACCGCCGGCGAGATTCAAAATGGTTCCTTAAAAAGACTTAGGATGGCAGCAGCATGCTGTTTGATGATCTGATTTTTTTTAGATCGGGCGCCATATATCCTTAGGCGAACTGAAATTTGTAGGGCTGAGAATCACATCGGGTTTAGACATAATTTATATTTTAGGGAATAAACGGTGAAATTTTGATTCTACCCCTTTGCTAATTCTTCGGGACCAGGCCAGAGACAATGCATTTATTGGTCTGCGTGATTTCGCGAGTTCATTTATGGCGTTATCACAGACAAAATAGATGAGATAACTACAGAGATTGTCTCTAGTGCCCGCGCCTGTGAGACCCCAAAAGGGAATGTGCCCAAAAAGCCTGAATAAGCCCCAGTGTGATATCGCTAATCAATTAACTTCATGGCTCCGGATATGTCATCCGGGGCAAAGAGGTTCTGAATTTGCAACTCAAGTTTCATGGCCATTAATAATTCCCGAAGATATTAGCAATTATTCCAAACGATTCTTAAATCGCTTCTTTCTAGATTACGATAAACAATCTACCTGGTTTTAAAAAACTGCTAAAAAATTGCATATTATGAAATACTTTCCTAATTTTGCAAGTATTAAGAAGATTTTACGGCAATGGAAATAACGCAAAGATACAAATTGCGCGAATTTGTGAATAAACATCCGGAGGTTCTTAAATCATTAAACAATTGGATTGAACGAATTGAAAATGCGGAATGGAAAAACCACAATGAACTGAAAGCTGATTTTCCAAGTGCTGACTATATAACACGCAACCGATATGTATTCAATATAAAAGGTAACAATTACCGCATAGTTGTAGTTCTCATATTTTTTGCAGGTGACTTAAATATACGTTTTGCCGGTACACATGCAGAATATGACAAAATAGATGCGATAACGATTTAATTTTGAAGAAGATGGAAGTTAGAAGAATTACAACAGAAAAAGAATATCGGACCATTTGCAAAGCAATGGACTTTCTTATAAATAAAGGCACTCAGTTAGGCGATATGGAACTGTTGCCAGATGAGGACAAAAATGCATATGTGCGTTTATCATCAATGGTGCGCATCTGGGAAAAAGTACACTACCAGCACCCTATACCTCTAAATCCACTCATCGCGCGAATACAGGAGCGCATGGCCGAACGGAACCTTAAACAGAAGGAGGCTGCCGTTTTGCTAGGTATAGACGAAGCTCGCATGAGCGAAATTCTACGAGGGAAAAGAGCTATTAATATGCGGTTGGCAAAAAGCTTACGTAAGAACCTCCAGATTGAGGCGGATATCCTACTTGACTTTGCATAAATTTGCATTTATACTTCCCGCTTAAATACTTATTTTTTGATTTTACAAATTGCCAATTGAATCTTAACAGAAAATTTAAATTATTTTTGGAGGTAAACTCCAAACTATGAACAAAATAATTTTTTTTCTTCTTTTACTACTTTCCGGCAACCTTTATGCCCAAAAGAGTTCTGAAAAACTAAGCTATCACCTCATAAAAACTGATCCCCAGGGTAAATTGCTTCCCTGGTACGACACTGATCCGGGAAAATCCTATGATCATATCGTAAATATCGTCTGGAAATTCTGGGATAATATGAGAACCGACCTCAATGGTTTGCCCTATCATATGAATCATCAGGTCTGGAAGAAAGATCATAACGATTCACGTGGAATCGGGGGTGACCAGATTCCAATGGCCTTATCCTCCTGGAGACTGCTCTATGCCTATTCCGGAGATGAACGGTTACTCAATAATATGCAGTTCATGGCCGATTATTATTTGTCGCACTCCCTCTCCGGGGCCGATTGTAAATGGAAGAATATCCCTTATCCATATAATACGCTCATTTATTCCGGGATCTATGATGGCGATATGGTAATGGGGAAGGGGTACACTCAACCGGATAAGGCCGGATCATTTGGATACGAACTAATCAATCTCTATAAAATTACCGAAAAAAGGGTCTACCTCGATGCTGCTATTGCCATTGCAAATAGCTTGTCTGAAAAAGTGGAACCGGGCGACAATGATCATTCTCCTCTTCCTTACCGGGTAAATGCTTTAACTGGGGAGGTTGGTGTGATGCTGATTGAAAATAGCTACGAAATAACCTATCCGTATACCTCCAACTGGACCGGAACAATGCGATTATTTACCGATCTGATCACTTTGGGGAAAGGGGATATCGCCAGTTATAAAAAGTCATTTCAGACCCTTCTTAGCTGGATGAAGCAATATCCGTTAAAAACAAACAAATGGGGGCCTTTCTTTGAAGATGTTGGAGCCTGGTCAGACACTCAGATCAATGCAGTTACCTTTGCCCAATATATCCTTGAAAATCCTGATTCATTCGACAACGGAAAGGTATCTGCCCGCCAGATTCTGGATTGGGTTTACCACGATCTTGGAAATTCCAAATGGGAGAAATACGGAGTCGCCGTTGTGAATGAACAAACTGCTTACCGCGTTGAGGGGAATAGCCATACTGCCAGGCAAGGTGCAGCTGAATTGTTGTATGCCGCCAAAACAGGTGACATTGCCGCAAAGGAAAGAGGGATCAGGCAGCTAAATTGGGCGACCTATATGGTTAAAGATGACGGCGAGAGCACCTATCCGAACGGAGAAACCTGGATGACCGACGGTTTTGGTGATTATATCAGGCACTATATGAGGGCAATGGAAGCATTCCCCGGGATTGCGCCCGAAAATCAGGATCATCTTGTATCTTCTACGTCTGTGATCCGAAATATTGAATATAAGGATAAGAGCATTCAGTACAGGACTTTCGATCAGATATCGACAGAAATTCTAAGGGTTAGAATAAAACCCAAAGTGGTTCTTTGTGGTGATGTGAAATTAAGTGAATCGGATCGATCAGATCAAAATGAAAAATGGAGCTGGAAACCATTGAAAGTGGGGGGAATTCTGACAATAGCGCATCAGAACGGAAATAAAATTGCTATTAATTTTTAACCAAATATCAGAATGATAATTTTTTCGAAAAAGAGATACCTGTTGTCGCTTGTTTCATTGATGATGAGCCTGATGAGTTTTGGATTAAAACCGGTTTATGTTTCCACTACAGGTAGTGATTCGGGAGACGGAAGTTATAAGAATCCGTTTTTTACGCTGCAAAAAGCGCGGGATCATATCCGCTCAAAAAAAATTTCGGGAGAGGAGGGTCCGTTTTCGATTCTTTTGGGCAAGGGTGATTACTATTTTGATCATACATTAACCTTTGATAAGCAGGATAACGGTCTGTTTATTTCAGCTGTTAAGAATGAGAAAGTTCGATTTACGGGGGGGATTTCCATTGATCCGGCAGAAGCGCTTCCGGTGGCAGGGAGTGAGAAAGGGGAGCTATTTCCATTAAACGTTAGAAATCATATCTCAATGATCAATCTTACCAAATTGGGGATTGCTGATTTTGGAGATTTGACCCAGTTCGGGTTTGGGCATCCTCTAACAGCCTCGGCGATGGAACTTTTTATTAACGGCAAAGCGTCTCATTTATCGCGGTGGCCAAACGATTCGATTGTTCCGGTCGTTTCAGTGCTTGACAAAGGTTCAGTCTTTGCAGAAGGGGACAAGGGGAGGCGTGGCGGAAAATTTACCTATTCGGGAAGTCACCCCTCCATATGGAAAAATCAGAAAGACATCTGGATCTTTGGGTACTTCAAATATGGCTGGGCCGATGATGCTGTTCAACTCGCTTCCATCGATACTCTCGGCAAAGTTTTAACGACAGTTCAGCCGCATCTTTATGGGTTTTCATCCGGTAAGAAGTGGAATGGTTGGTATGCCTACAATATCCCCGAAGAGGTTGACGAACCCGGCGAACTTTATATCGATCGCAGGGAGGGAATTCTCTATTTTTATAATCCGGGCAAAATCGATCAGCTGGAGGTATCTGTGCTCAAAGATCCGTTTATAATTATGAATGGAGCATCCGATATAACCATAAAGGACATTGAATTTGAATCTGCAAGAGGGGCAGGTGTTGAAATCAAAAGTTCGAACGATTGTGTGTTAAAAAAGTGTTCATTTCGGAATCTGGGCTTGTATGCTGTAAATATAAGTGATAGCAAAGATGGCGCTGCTGGCAGCAAAAATGGATTAATCGATTGTTCGATATCCGAAACCGGGGCAGGAGGGGTTCAACTCTTTGGAGGGGATCGAAAGACACTGACCGCATCTGCGAATTTTGTGACGAATTGTTCCATTCATGAATTTAACCGCATCACAAAGACCTATTGTGCAGGGGTTCAGATTGGCGGAGTGGGAAACCGGATTTCCCATTGCGAGATCTTCGACTCACCGCATGTCGCAATCCTGCTGTCAGGGAATGATCATCTTATCGAATTTAATGATATTCATGATGTCTGCCAATCAACAGATGATGTAGGAGCGCTATATTACGGACGTAATCCATCGGAACGGGGACATCAGGTGCGATACAATTATTTTCATGAGATTGGACTGAATCATGCCAACACCTCTGCCATTTATCATGATGACGGTGCCTGCGGAATGGCTGTTTTTGGAAATATACTCTATAAGGCCGGCAGCTGGCCTTCACTCATTGGTGGCGGGAGTGACAACTCCTATGTCAACAATATTTTTATCGATTGTCCTGTCGGGATTTATGTCGACGACCGACTTCTAAACTGGGCAAAAGAGATGGTTGCCAAAGGGGATGTTTTTGATATTGATCTGAAGGATATAAATTACAATAAACCGCCATACAGTGTCAGGTATCCTGAACTCGCAGGATACTGGGATGAAAATCCTGCAATGCCAAAACGGAATATAGTCGATAAAAATGTATTTGTAAGGATTGACAAATTAATCCAGGGAGATAAAAAGTATCTGAATTATTCTGATAATAACTTTGTAACTAACAGTGATCCGGGCTTCGAAAATGAAAAGGATCATATTTTCAAGTTGAAAGATTCTTCGAAAATCTTCCGTAAGGTATACGGATTTATACCAATCCCCTTCGAAAAAATAGGAATACAGAAAAATAAATAAAATGTTGAAAAAAGCATTCGCGGCCGGATATATACTCATCACATTTTGTACGAGTGGATATTCGAAAAATCCAATTCATGGAAAAGATTTTACCCGATATGTAAATCCAATTATCGGAACGGCACCTACAACCACGATTTCAGGATTAAAGCATGGTGGTGGAACCGAGAATAATGCCATGGTACAACCATCGGTGACCACCCCTTTTGCAATGACCAACTGGTGTGCTCAAACCACCAATACCGAGAAGAAGTGCATATCCTCCTATTATTATAAGGATTCAGTGCTTACGGGTTTTCGCGGTTCTCATTGGCTGAGTGGCTCCTGCACTCAGGAATACGGCTCCAT
>CANJNY010000237.1 GCA_947475715.1 Prolixibacteraceae bacterium | reverse complement strand
AAATGGCAAAGAAAAAATATTAAAAACCCGGCCCGAATATTTCTCACTACAGCTAACAATTCGGTTAGCTATGTTCTGGATAATTCAACTGATCCCCGGCATTTCAGGTATGTGGTTACAGCTATCAGCCCAACAAACAGTGAAAGTCATAAAGTCAGATTTAAACTGATTAACTAGCTGATGTGCCTTTTGTAATTTATATGAATATTTTTTTTGCAAACAGATTCGTTTAATATTGAGTTAATTACCAGTAATAATGTGGTTGTTATGAATTCAAATCAACGTTACCTTGCCCTTGATGTTTTGCGCGGAATTACAATAGCCGCGATGATCATGGTCAATAATCCAGGGAGCTGGGAATATATTTATGCTCCCCTCGAACATTCCAAATGGCATGGTTGCACACCAACGGATCTTGTTTTTCCCTTCTTTTTATTTGTAGTTGGAGTATCGATGTTTTTCTCGTTCTCAAAGTTTAACAGTACGTTGAATAAAGAGTCACTATTGAAAATTGGAAAACGTACCCTGATCATTTTTGCCGTTGGATTATTTCTTAATGCTTTTCCACAGGCCCTGACCGATTTTTCCAAATTGCGTATTATGGGTGTACTTCAGCGGATTGCATTGGCTTATGGAATCGGTGCAGTTATAGTCCTTAGTATACCTCGTAAAGGTTTGCCTTATGTGGCAGGATCTATTTTATTGATTTACTGGGCAATTTTGTACTGGTTTGGAAGTGTGGATCCATATTCGCTCATCGGAAATGCTGTTATCCCCCTGGACTTGACAATTCTTGGAGAAAACCATATGTATAAAGGTTTTGGACTCCCCTTTGAACCTGAAGGGTTGCTCAGTACAATTCCTGCAGTGGCAACAGTAATTTTTGGCTACCTCACAGGAGGTTTAATCAGGGAGACGGAGAAGGTACAGGTGCCGGGGAAATTAGTGATTTTTGGAATTGCAGGGATAATTGCCGGATTTCTTTGGGGAGTTCAGTTTCCGATTAATAAACCTTTATGGACCAGTTCTTATGTAATTTATGCAGCCGGCTGGGCGATGGTCGTACTTGCATTATTGATCTGGATTATTGATTTAAAAGGGTGGTCACGATGGACCTCCTTTTTCGTTGTCTTTGGCATGAATCCTTTGGCAATCTTTGCATTTTCCGGACTTTATGTTAAAACAATCCTTCGCCTGGTTCAAATTTCTGAATCTGATGGCAAAGTAATCAACGGATATACCTGGATTTATCAACACCTTTTTGCTCCATTATGTGCCGACCAGAAAATCTCCTCTTTACTTTTTGCACTTGCTCATATTGTATTTTTTTGGATTATCGGGCTTCTCCTGTATAGAAAGAAAATTTTCATTAAAGTATAGCTTCTAAATAAAGTTATTATATCAAAATAAAATGTTAAAGTATAAAATTATTCTATCGCTGCTGCTTCAGGCTTTGGTCTTTTCCTCCAAGGCTCAAGCTGGTATGAATCTGACCAAGTATCTGAATCATCCCTGGGTAGATTCCGTATTTAATTCCCTTTCAGCTGATGAACGAATAGCTCAGCTAATCTGGATTGACGTAACTTCAGGGGATGATTTGCAAAAGCAATTTCATGTAGCAGAGATGATTGGCAGACATAATTTTGGAGGGATAATATTCTTTTCAGGAAATGCAGTGAAGCAGGTTGAACTGGTTAATTATTACCAGTCGATTTCCAAAATACCGCTGATTGTGGCAATGGATGCAGAATGGGGTGCAGCAATGCGTCTGGATGATGTTTTGCCTTTTCCATATAGTCTTACTATGGGTGCTGTTATTGATGATCAGATAATTAGAAATGGTGCTGCTCAGATAGCACAACAATTAAAAAGCCTGGGCGTTCAGGTTTGTCTTGGCCCTGTAGCAGACATAAATTCAGAACCTCTGAATCCAATTATCGGGATTCGGTCATTTGGAGCATCACGATATCAGGTTTCCCGCAAAAGTATTGCCTATATGAATGGCTTGCAGGAGAATGGAATAATGGCAGTGGCCAAACATTACCCGGGTCATGGAGATACAAAAACTGATTCACACCTAACATTACCCTTTGTTACGGCATCCCGACAGAAACTTGACAGTGTTGAACTTTTTCCGTTTAAGAAATTGGCAGCTGAAGGTATAGGGGGAATAATGACCGCTCACCTGAGGGTTCCTGTACTTAATTCAACCAGTGATTCCCCTTCAAGTTTATCACGAAACGCAGTGGAAGGTGTGCTCCGAAAAGAGTGGAATTACCAGGGACTAATTATTACTGATGCAATGAATATGGGTGGTGTAACCGGCTATGGTGAACCTTGGAAAAACGATGTTCTTGCACTTAAGGCAGGAAATGATGTTGTTGAGTTTCCGGTGGACGCGGAGATCACTTTAAAGGCTGTAAAAGAGGCCATTCAGAATAATGAAATTTCAGAAGAAGAGATTAATATTAAATGCAGAAGAGTACTTGCCGCTAAATTCCTGACAGGTCTAAATCACCGGTTACCGTTAAAAGTTACAGCTCTATTAGAAGAGGTTAATTCTGCAATATCTCAGTTATCTCAGCGTAAGATTATTGAATCTTCATTGACTATACTGGAAAATAAAAACCAATTAATTCCATTGTTGAGATTGGATACGCTACGTATTGCGGCTATTTCAATTGGATCGTCTGAAATTACTCCTTTTCAAAAAATGATGAGTAATTATACTAAAGTTGACTATTTTAATCTCCCTGATGATTTTACGGAAAAAGCAGCAAACGAATTAATCAAAAATTTAAGTGGTTATAATTTGATAGTTACCGGTGTTCATTCTCTTTTTGAATGTAAAAACCGTCCCTCATTTAAGGTGCCGGCAGCTATTTCAGATAAGTCTGTTCCACCTTACGGTGTGACTGAAAAGCTTGGGAAACTATTGCTTCGCATTTCGGCAATGCCATATTCGACCTTAGTATTCTTTGCAAATCCGTATGCTGTTGGTGAGATAACAGATTTAGGTCATCCTGGAGGATTAGTCATTGCTTATCAAAATACTACTATTACGCAGCAATTGGCTGCCCAATTGCTATTTGGGGGGATTTCCGGTGGTGGTAAATTACCTGTTTCTATTGGTGCCAAATATCCTGTTGGTACTGGCTTGATGATTGATCATCCAATTCGTTTAAAATATACTTTGCCGGAAGAGGTTGGATTAAATTCGATTAAATTTAATGGAGCTATCGATTCAATTGTTAATAATGCATTAGTTCAGAAAGCTTTTCCCGGATGCAATGTGCTTGTTGCAAAAGACGGAAAAATTATTTTTCAAAAAGCATATGGTTACCATACTTATGAAGCTCGTGTCCCTTCAAGACTTGATGACCTATACGATCTTGCATCGGTTACCAAGGTGGCAGGGGCACTTCCTGCCATAATGAAATTGAACGAGGAGGGAAAATACATCCTCGATGAGAAATTTTCTACCTACTGGAAGGATTGGCGCAAAGGATTTTTGCACCCATCCAATAAAAGTGACCTTACAGTCCGGGAATTATTGGCTCATCAGGCTGGTTTAGTCCCCTACCTCCCTTTCTGGAAAGAATCAGTAAGCGGCAATAATCTTTCGGGTAGCTGGTATCGGCCCGATCAACATGATGGCTTTGATCTGGAAGTTACCCCCGGAATGTTCCTTAAATCAGGATTCAAAAAGCATGTTTATAAGGCTATTCGTAAATCTGCACTTGAAACACGTGGAAAATATGTTTACAGCTGCCTTTCATTTATCATTGCCCCGGAGGTGATTTCGAAGTTGGCAGGGATGAACTATACGGATTATCTGGATAAGAATTTTTATCGTCCGCTGGGTGCAACCACGGTGACTTACCGACCTTCCAGGAAATTCTCTGACGATCAGATTGTCCCAACTGAATATGATTCGATATTTCGCAAAAGTTTGATTCATAGCAGTGTTCATGACGAAGCCTCAGCAGTGTTAGGTGGAATTTCGGGTAATGCAGGGTTATTTGCCTCTGCAAATGATTTGGCCAAGATCGTACAGATGTACGTGCAATTTGGTACTTACGGAGGAAAAGAATATCTCAAAAGGTCAACAATTGAAGAGTTTAACAGGGTACAGTTTCCTCAGAATAACAATCGCAGGGGCTTAGGTTTTGATAAACCTTTAATTGATAACCAGAAGTTCGATAAAGCCAATGCCTATCCATGTCCGGCAGTTTCACCTCAAAGCTTTGGTCATTCCGGGTTTACAGGTACGTTTTTCTGGGCTGATCCAACCAATGGCTTAATTTATATCTTTTTGTCGAACCGGGTTAATCCGACTCGTTTAAATAATAAACTTAGCGAACTTAATGTGCGAACAGAAATTCTTCAACTTATTTATGAACAGTTAAATGCAGTATCTCAAAGGAAGTAAGATATCTCTTTATGCAGGGATCTGGACTTAAAGATATTCATCCAATCGGAAAATTATCAATCCAATATGTTAATCGGAAATATAAACCCAGGGTAAAATGGCATTTTTAGAGTTTCCTACCTAAAACATGACAGGATAAACATGTCGTACTAATGTATGCATAACCTTTGACCGATTTATGGGCAGGGTCCATTGTTGTTTTATCATGAGCATGACAAACTAAGCAGGTGAAAACAGTGAAGTTTGATGGAGTAGTGTGGCATGTATTACAATTGGCCCATTGACCACTATGATTTCCGGTGTAAATTGGGAAATATTGGGTATTGTGATTAAAGGTGGATGGCGCCCAGGCTAGAGTAGTATGGCAAAACTCGCAGTTAGTAGGGAACTTCGCAGTCGCATGGGCTGGATTTTTAGAGGCATTATAATTGGTTAGATGACAACTTACACACAAGGTGGAAATCCCAGCATAACCGTTAGCGTGGCAGTTTATACATGAAACTCCTATATGAGAGCCGGTTAACGGGAATGTTGTGGCTGTATTGTGATTAAATGGAGAAGGAATCCAGGCACTAGTAGTGTGACATATTTTACAGTCTGTTGGAAATTTGGCAGCTAAATGACCCGGATTCAACGCCGTATTATAATCATTTTGATGGCAACTAACACAAGCTGTAGAAATACCAATATATCCTATGGAATGACAACTAATACAATCAACACCGTTGTGACTGCCTGTTAATGGAAATGTAGTGGCTGTATTATGATTAAAAGAGTTTGGAATCCATGCGGTTGTTGTGTGACATATCTTGCAGTCTGTTGGGAATTTTGCAGCTACATGATTTGGATTCACCGAAGCATTATATTTTGCAATATGACAGCCTGCGCAATCTGTTGGTGTTCCGCCTTTAAAACCATTCGTATGACAAGTCGCACAATCTACAGTTATATGTGCACCTGTTAATGGGAAAATAGTGGTGGTATTGTGATTAAAAGTTGATGGAACCCATGATGTAGAGGTATGACATAGATTACAGTCTGTTGGGTATTTCGCAGTGATATGTGATGGTGCTGTCGTGGCGTTGAAATTAGTCAAATGACAACTTACACAATCGGTCGAAATCCCTGCATAACCTTTTGAATGACAACTGATACAGCTCACTCCAATATGACTTCCTGCCAGCGGGAATGTTGTTGCCGTATTGTGATTAAATGACGTCGGTGTCCAGGCCGTTGTGGTATGACAGGTCTTGCAATCGGTTGAGAACTTT
>CANJNY010000236.1 GCA_947475715.1 Prolixibacteraceae bacterium | reverse complement strand
GTATTTTTCATGAACTTAAGTTTTATCAGTGATTATGGATCTGTATTTTTTAATTCATTGGAATTGATATAATTGCTGGCTGTTTAATCTGACCTTCACATGATTTTCAGGCTTAAACTAACCACGATTACAAAGATAATTAAGGGCGCGGAATATCTATACTATTAGAATTAAATTACGTGGACTATTTATTTGTAAACCAAATGATGGTTTCAAGAATAGTTTCAAATGAATGATGATATCTAAATTGCGCCTGTTTATGATAATTATACCCGAATTGCACCTGTATTTGTTTGATTACGCCTATTTTTAATTTAGCTTGCGCCCATAATTTATAAATACAGATGAAAAGCACTCATTTTTCACACGATGCACTTGTATTTCACGGCCGGAACATGCCGGAAGTTGGCTTTATTGTAGGTTATGCCGCGATAATCCTGACTGTGCAGAAGATGATACCATACAAAATATAATACCCAATGAAGTATATTATATCACTAAATGCGATGAGTTTAAAGGCTCTTTTTTTACTATCTTTGCCATAGATTAAACATTTGGTGATGAAAACTGCAGATTTAACCATATTGATTCAAAAAGATCCTGAAAGCGGAATGTATGTGGGTCAGATAGAGGAATTTCCTGCCGCCATTTCCCAGGGAAAAACAATTGAGGAACTGAAAATAAATCTTATAGATGCCTTAAAATTATTATTGGATGTCCAGAAAGAGCAACTGAATAAGAGTTATGGGCAAATAAAAATTTCGAAAAGAAAATTGCAGTTTATCTAAAATATCAAATTATTGTTTACCAGCTAAATCTTAAATACTGAAAGTCTATTCACTCTCTATTCGCTTAAAACCAACCTGATCTCCCACGCCCCAACCTCCGGAATCTCAAATTCCTGAGAATTTCTTTCATTTTAGCATAGTTGCCTAACTATTTTAAATAAAATTTGAACCTGAACCAACTTTTATAGGATTTAAGCTGTAAATTTCAAGCAGAAAAATCAACCGCGCAAGTGTTTTTTTGATTGAAAATTGCTATATTTGTAAGAGTACCTTAAAAAATAAAATAATAAAGCGAATTCTGGATTTACTTTTAAAGGCTGTTAAGCAATGATAGTAAAACAAGTATACAATACAGATCATAAGAAACAAATATTGGTTGATCTTCCTGAATATTTTAGGAAGAAGAGCCGTGTGCTTATTGTTCTTGATGATTCCATAGATTCGAATAGTGAGAAAAGGGAACTTATGAAACACGCAAAAAATGATCCACTATTTCAAGCGGATATTAAAGATGTAACTGAAGATTTCCAGGCGATTGATAATGAGATATTATGAGTTATAAAAGGTGGACAATATGGAGAGCAAATCTTGATCCCATAATTGGTTCAGAACAAGGGCATACCAGACCTGTAATGATTATTAGTGACGATACGATTAATGAGTTGGTAAACACGGTTAATATAATTCCTCTAACATCCCGAAAACCTGGCAGAAAAATTTATCCCAACGAGGTGTGTATTGAAGCTGATACTCATGGATTACAGGAAGAATCAATTTTATTATGTCATCAAATCAGGACTATTGATAAAAGGCGTTTTGCCCAGTTTTATGGACAGATAAGTGATGTTTTAGTTCAAAATGAAATAGTTCAGTCTTTGTTATTCCAATTGGGAATAGAAAACATTTACCTCTAATAATCTGTTATTTATTCGCTTACAACCAACCTAACCTCCCACGCTCCAACTTCCGGAATCACAAACTTCTGATAGACTCCATCTGTTCCGGAGGATTGAATTACCGTCTCTTTGCAAGACATATTGTAGACTTTAATGGTCTTATTCTCTGTGCGTAACATTAGGGTCACATTTTTTGCAGGATCGAAGGAGGAGTTTGTAAAAGAGAGGGCAATCTTTCCGTTTTCAGGTTGCCTGATCCAAAGATTAATCTTATGAAATGATGCAATATACCCCGGAAGCGTCTCTTTTGATAACCAGCGGAAAACCGATTTCATCTGCGAACTCTTCGATTTGTTCTCCATAAAAGTCCAGGGATAATAACCTGCCACACAAATGCGGCCCCCCAGTTTATTTTCAAATGTGCCGGAGGTACACGCCGAGACTTCCTTTCCTGAGTAATCAATCAGGGAACTCAGGGGATGTGCCTTCGCATCGGTTGGTTTTAAAGAATAAGCCGTAGATTTCCAAAATGATTGCCGATTATCGCGCTGGTAATTAGCAAATTCTCCGTTCAGTGGGTGGCCGCTGAATTTTTCAATCCGGTCGACATTATCTGAACCCGTAATTTCAAATCCTGTAAGCTTGCCAAATCCCATTGTATTCAGTTGCTGCAATGCCTCTGCGTCCATATAAACACCTCCCGAAAGGAGTTTTGTGATCTCTTCCTTTGATAAAACCAAAACATTGTCTTTTCCCAGTATGGTTACAGCTGCATTTTTATTCGAATAGCTTGTCGGAAGACCAATGTTGTAGAGGTCGTGACTGACCAGTGGATTGCCTGAGCTGACCCAGTTTCCCTCATCGGGTTTGCCGGTCGCAAAACTGTTTTTGTTCCAAAAGGTCTGGACTCCGGTCAGTTCAGTACGGCCGAGCGTTTTGGCCATCAGATCCATGAATGGGCGAACCTCATGCAGACGTGCGATCAACGATTCGTATTCATCCAGAGGCTCATCATAAAAAGAGAGCACGTTAAAGGCGGCGCCTGTGCACCCTGCAGCAATATGGGAACAAGCCTCCAAGGCAACAATATTGGCCGCTTTTTTCAGGCGCTGGTAAGGAAAATTCTCTATTTCAGACTGAATGGAGACCACCTCTGGCGGTAAAACTGAAACCTGCCTTCCGATATCGTGCGATTTTCCGACTAGTTCACTGTTAGTATTGTCGTTATAATAGCCGCCTCCCGGCCGCCACATCACAGGAGCATGATTTGGACCGGAGAGGATCTTAGCCCAATTATCAAAATCGTATCCTTCGTAAAAGCGGTCACCCGTCATAAAACCAAGGGGAATAACCGGAGATATTTCATGCACAGTCTTTTCAATCAGAGTAAATAAGTTAGAAATAGTATTCCGGTTATGCTGGAGCCAGGCCTCACGAATCCTGAGTTTCTCTTCGAGAGGAGCTTCATTCAGCCCCTTTTTTAAGGATTCACGGGTAAACTTCAATCCTGATTCCTTTTCAAAGATGGAGAGGCAATTATCGCAAAAGCATCCCAGTCCGACGGGCATATGTCCGAACCGCACATCATCGTCGATCCAGATATAATCCGGATTTGCCAGGGCCGCTGCCTCGTAGATATTTCTGACATATCCGCGCATCCCTTCGTCGTTGGGACAGAAAGAGCCGTTGCAGATCTGTCCTTCGATATTGGTCATGCGCGTATACGTCTCATTAAGAGAGTTATCAAGGTTTTCGTTATGATGACCGATCGTGGAGAGGATATTTATCCCCGCTCTGTATCCGTGTTTCTTCGCCTCCTCAATTCTTCCCTTTAAAATGGCCGCCCTCTCCCTGAAAACATCCAGGGGAAGCGGTGGGTGGGTTGCTGAAGTGAAAAATGTTACCTCATCGGTGACCCCCTTATATTTATCAAACAGATCCAGAACCTCGTTATACCGTTTTTCGGAAGACCATAATGGAACGCCAATCCGGAATGAGATAAAGGATTTTTCGATTTTTGTAGTTGGTGAAATGGATGTTTTTTCAGCTGGTTTTTGAGTCTGAAGTTTCTGGCTACAACCTGCCAGGATTAATAGCGAAACAGCAACGATTAATTTTTTCATATTTGAATCAATTTCAATAAGGATGCGGCGGTAGTGTCAAAAATCTTTTAACCGCGCAAAGAAGACGCAAAGTTACGCAGAGTTATTAATTTGTAATTTAATACTTTGCAGTACTCTGAGGTTTCACTCAGCGGTTCTCTGCGGTTAAATTTTCTACTTTTTATAGAGCCTCTAAAGGAGGTTCCATAAATATTTTATTCCGTAATCCCCTTCCAGGAATCTGTGCGGAACGGTGATGCAGGAAGATCTGCACTGTTATAAAGATTCGCATCATCGGGATTATTACCCCAGCCATAACGAACTGCGACAGGATTCTTAACCTCCGGTGACCAGAGTTCGAGGGTATTCTTCCCCGTTATGTTTCCTGTTGCCCAGTGGAATTTATGGTCTTCACCCGCAATTGCAAAACCTTTTAAATAACCATATTTTTCTTTGATTTTCAGTCCGTCACCCGTCTCGTCAAAAGTAAGTGTTGCCTTATTTCCGTTGATGTTCATCGATTTATAAACAGGCCCGGTATAGATAATGTCTTGTTTGAATGCAATTTTAAGTGCTGAAAGGGCAAGCCTCTTTCCTACAGTTTGTTTGTCCTTGGGATGAATATCAAGCGCTTCACCCACATCGGTGGTGACGGCCATTCCGGTATTAGGAAGTGCCAGTGTCATACTTTGTGCCTCGCGGAGTTCAGCCCAGTCACTCTCCTTAGGAAGTGAATCGGCTTTCATAAAGTTGGCAAGCTGGACAAAGAAGAACGGGAAGTCTCCCTGGTTCCAATGGTTACGCCAGTCTTTAATCAGATCGGGAAAGACACGCTGATATTGCTTGGCCCGCCCGGCATTCCCCTCGCCCTGATACCAGATCGCTCCCCTGATCCCGTAAGGAACTAACGCGTGAATCATCCCATTATACAGTAGGGTGGGATACGAATTTGGACTTAATACGGTATTGAATTTGACAAGGCCAACCTTGTATTTCCAATTGCCAACTAATGAAATGGTGCGTTCGCCGCATTTCAGATTTAAGGTGTTGGGATTTCCGTAGATTCCCCCCATGCCTCCAACATCCTCCAGCTGGACGGTTAGGTTATTTTTCCCCGGTTTCAGTAAGCCTGCCGGAATCTCATAAATCCGTGATTTTTCGGCCTGCATTTTGGTCGAACCAACTAACTTGCCGTTGATGAAGGTGTTGTCTGAGTCGTTAACTTTGGCAAGGTAGAGTGTTGTTTTTTGGCTGGCCTCGGCAGATGTAAGTTCAATCTCTTTACGAAACCAGATGATCCCGTCGACTCCCTGCAGTCCGTTTGATTCTATGTAACCGGGTAACTCCATGGTTTTCCAGGCTGAGTCATTAAATTCAGCGGATGCCCAAACCGGCTGTTCACCTTTCATTCCAAGGTCAACGGTAGAGGTCTCTCCAACCCGCTCTCTCACCTCTTTCTCAATCGATTTGGCATAATCGTCGAGATTGACTTTTTTAAGTTGGGCAAGTTGATTGGCAAAATCGGGGTTCTGACCGATCATCTGCTCGCTGGTCCAGGTTTCAGCCACCGTTCCACCCCACGAGGTGTTAATCAGTCCGATTGGCACCTTTAATTTCTGATTGAGTTCTCTTCCAAAGAAATAGGCCACTGCTGAGAAACGGGGTATCGTTGTTGGGGAACATTTTGACCATTCGCCCTCCACAAGTTGCTCCTGCTGTGTTCCGGAGATGCGTCTTTTAACCGTAAATAGACGGATATCGGGGAAATTGGCGGCTGCAATTTCGGCTTCGCTGTTTTTGACGCCTAACATGCCGAATTCCATATTCGATTGGCCGGAGCAGACCCAAACTTCGCCAATGAGGATATTATCGAGGGTCTGAAGATTTTTTCCCTTGATGGTCATCGTGAAGGGGCCGCCATAATTCATTAAAGGTAGTTTGAGTGTCCATTTACCCTCCTTATTG
>CANJNY010000235.1 GCA_947475715.1 Prolixibacteraceae bacterium | reverse complement strand
TCAAATACTGAGTTATCAAATCAATACCTTTCTATAATCCATATTTTTGAGCCATCAATGCAAAGATTGATTGATAATGGATTAAAGGATGTTTTCAAAAAAATTGTCGCTATAAATAGGCAAGTATTAACAGACAACTTTACTTTTTTTTTTAATAGTGTATTGTTTCGTATTTCCCAATCGCAAGGAAGATATATTGAAGAATTTATTCAATCTGTTGAATTAACGCGCTTGATGTGCAACTTAGCAAATTTAGAAAAGAACGCTAATGTCTTTAACCCGTTTGCTGGCTTAGCTTCATTTAATGTTTTCCTTAGTCAAGGCCAAAATTATTTAGGGCAAGAAGAAAATCAAAAAACTTGGGCATTAGGAAAATTGAGATTGATGGCTTACGGTAAATCTAAAAACTCTATATATGATTATGATGATTCAATTAATAATTGGCCAAATAGCTCCAATAAGTTTGACCTAATTATCTCAATTCCACCGATCGGCTTTGATTTACGTCCACAAAAAATACATGGTAAATCCATTCATACTTATAGAAGAGTGGGGCAATTATTATTAGAGCGATCTACTGAAAACTTATCTCCTACTGGCAAAGTAATTACAATCGTACCACTGAGTTTTTTGCAGAGATCACATGGAAAAGAGCGCATCTTGAAAAGTTTAATTGAAAAAGACCTAATTGAAACAATAATATTATTGCCTAAGTATTTATTCAAAAGTTATTCATTATCGGAAATTACAATTTTGGTATTGAACAAGGCAAAAAAAATACCCGGTAAAGTAAAATTTGTTAATGCCGAGAAGTTTGTGTTTTCCAAAGGCCATAGAGAAAGGGTGCTAGATGATTACGCATTAGATCGATTTATCCGCAGTGAAAAGGAAGATGATAGTTTAATTCGAATTGTAGATAATGAACAAATTCGTCTTAACGATTACAACCTTAGTGTTACTAGATATTTCCGCAGAGAGATTGGTGGTGTTAGACTTGGTGATGTTTTGGAGTATTTTAGAGGTAACAATGATGGCCTTTATGAAGCTGCTCCTATTATTACAAGTAGAAATTTAATGGAAGATAAAATTGATTTTACTCTCACCCGTGTTGCGATAAATGTGATAAAACGAAACGACTATCTTATTACTGAATCTTGTCTTTTAGTTGCTAAACAAGGGTATTCATTGAAGCCAACATTACTTGAATTACAAGATGAGTTTGTTTTCTGTAGTAAGGATATTTTTTCATTCAAGATAAATGAAACACTTGTTGATAAAGCATATTTAGTTCATGAATTGCTCTCCGATTATGTTTTTGAACAATTAATGGTTTTAAGAGAACAGATGGCAATTAGTAAAGATGATTTTTTAGACATTATTATAAAACTACCTTCTTTAGAGGAGCAAAGAGCAAAAGTAGAAGGGGCATACCAAGCGTTTTACCAAGCGAAAATAAATGAATTATACCATCAAAAGGAAATACTTAGTATCAAAGAAGATACTTTTAATGAGTTTGCATCGATAAAACACACCTTCCGTCAATACCTTGGCGCGTTAAAATCTAATGTTACTGGTACCAGAAAGTTCTTGAGTAAGAAAAATGGAATGCCAATATCGCTAGATGATATCTATAGTTCTAAACTCAACCAAACACTTTCTGATCATTTATTCAGCATAGAAGACACTATTTCGGCTTTGAGTAAATTATTGGAAACAGATTCGCATAATTTGAATAGTTCCAAAGTGGAATGCTTTAATTTAAAAGATCTTGTTATTAATGGCCATAAACGTTTATATCAAGATTCTTTTGAATTTGAGTTAGAAGTGGATCAAAACTCCTTTGGAAGTTTTGAGAATGAAATAGAGCCATTTATTGATATAAATTTGGAAGATTTTATGAACCTATTTTCAAATATTGTTTCAAATGCCATTAATCATGGATTCAAGGATGAAAATGGAAATATTATTAGATCTATTATTTCTTATAATTCTGATGCTGAATTAGTTGTATTAGAAGTTTCAAACAACGGAACCCCTGTGGCAGAAAAGTTTACCTTTAAGCATCTCGTAACAAGAGGAGAGAAAACAACAGATAGCAAAGGCACAGGTGTCGGGGGTGCTGACATTAAAGATGTTATTGCCAAACACAAAGGCACATTTGAATTGATAAAAGAAGCAGACTCACCTTTTCCTGTGACTTATAAAATTAGTTTCCCAATTAGTAAAACTATTATTGAAAATGAAATATAACGTACTTTGGATAGATGATGACTGCAATACAACTGGCAGAGATTTTATTGGACAAGCAGAACAAGACGAAGTCGATATTACCGCTTTTGAATCCCACGAAGAAGGAATAGCCTTTTTAGAAAAAAACCTTATTAGTTTTCATGCCGTTATATTGGACGCCAAAGTAAAACACAAGAAGGATGATACTGTTATTGGATTGGAAGGCCTTAGAGCATCCAGAGACCGACTTATTGAGTTAAATAACAGAGTTGATTTACCTTACTTTATTTTTACAGGACAGCCCGATTATCAAACCAACGAAGTTTTTAAAGAAAGTTTTGGTAATTTTTATATTAAAGGAAAAGATAATGAAAAACTAATTGAAGATCTAATAAACCGCATTGAAAACAAACAAGATTATGTTTTGCAAAAGGAATATCGTCAAGTTTTTGATATTTGCTCCGAAAAATATATTGGTATAGAATGTAAAAAACATCTTCTTCAAATATTATCAAGTATAAAGAAACCCAATGAAGTTTTTGATGATGAATTGTACTTTACCCAAATAAGAATTATTCTTGAATCGATGTTTAGAGCTGCTAATAAATTTGGTTTATTACACAATGCTTGCATTTTAAATGGAAAAGTTAACCTTGCTGAATCAAGCTTGTTTTTAGCAGGTTTAAAAACCAAACACTTAAGCGTTGTATGCACCGTTGGCCATTTTCCAAAATTAATTGCAGACGCTGTACAATCAATAATTTTCGTAACTGGTGCGGCATCGCACACTACAGACCCTGATATCAAAAAAAATATTAATTTATTGACTTATAGAGAAATTATTCGAACGCCATATTTATTATATAGTATTACCTTTCAATTGATGGATGTACTTATTTGGTTCAAGGAATATGTTGATTTAAATCCTAATATTGAGGGAAATAAAAAAAGTTGGATAAATGCTGAGTCAATTACAAATAATGGAGATTGGATCACCGGTACAATTATTAAAATTCAAGAAAATGGCTTCGGTTCATTTAAACCAGATTCCAGCTCTCAAACAATAGGCATACTGCCAAAAATTATGGAGGACAATTCTTTTAAAGAAAATGATAAAATAAAAATAACCACGAAAAAAGATAATACGGGAACCAAAATGTACATCGATTTAATAGAAAAAATTTAATTGTGCAATTAATAAATAACTCAGTACTAATCCTACTGTTATTTGTATAGTTTACGTGTTTTTTATTTTTCCGAAGCTCTTTATTTCGCTTGACAATTTAAGTTAAAACCGAACTCAATTCAAAAAATAGTTTGACAACTCAGGTCAAAGACTTGGCTAAGTCGTTCTTATTGTCCTAATTTGTAGGCGAATAATTAAAGCATATTGAAATCAATGATTTGGGGCTATTGAAAGATTTTCGAGAGTTTTGGGAGGTGTTGTTTGGATCAAATAATTGAAAAAAAACAAAGGGTTTTTTATATTATCTTTACAAATATATCAATTAGATTAATTACCAATTTCATGGCGGCACATAACGAAGATTACAGATTAAAAATTCCAACAATACTGCAACTAGTTCGGTTGCGATATGATTACTTATCGTTGAAAGGACAAACATGGGATGAAAGAACAAATATTTTTAATACAAACATCAAACGATTAAATCTTGAATTCAATGAATTGTTGGTGACAAATAATTTAAATACTATAAAATGAGTTTCTTAATTGAGCCGAATGAAATTTTATCTATTGAAGCAATTCATGGAGATGATTATTTAGATATTCTGATCCCAGTACTAAAAAAAACAAAATGTATAAAGGGATTATCAGCCTTTTGGACGCTTGATTATAAATCAAAAGGAAATACAAAACTAAGTCAATATGCCAATCTTTTCTATGATTTGTTGAGTGAGGAAAATTCTTACATGTGCGTTGATTTGCATTTACCAACGAATGTTGAACAAATAACCAATTCAGTAAATAATGGATGTAATTTCTATATGTTTTTATATGAGGTAATGACAGATAACATATTTTCTTTCAACAATAATTTACTACACTCTAAAGTTGTTTTGTTTGAGGGACTAGAATTTGACTACGTGCTCGTCGGTAGTCATAATCAAACGGCCCATGCGGTCACTGGATTTAATAAGGAGTTTAGTTTTCTAATGAAAATTGATCCTAACTCAGAAGCTAAGAAAAATATCCTAATATATCTTGAGCTAATAAAGGAATTATGCATGAAATTACCTACATCAAACCTTCAGAGATGGATGTTAGAGCTGGTGCAAAAAAAAGGGAAATTAGAAGGTATTGAAAACATCGATTTCATTGAATGTGCCTGTTTTAATGAAAAAACCATGAGCAGTATTAAAATCGGCACAGTAATCCATATGATAAGCTTTTATGATCATAAGGTTTCTGCATTATCTAAAAATGGTGATAGAATATGTCTATCAATACAAAGCCGTGATGGAAATGATCAAAAATTTTGGTTAGTTAATATTAGGAAATCACTCGATGTTAATAAAGAGAATAGCACAATAAGCACGAATCATTCATTTGCAACTCGAAATTACTTTTATCATGGTTTATATAAATCTAATTCTGCCGTTACACCAGCGCTCATTTTTCCTAAGCATGAATTAAGTCGAAATTATTTCATGGGAAGTAGTTTCAATTATGAATTAGAAGTCGTTGAAGAAATACACACTTTTCGTAAATCTAATGGAGTGCCTACTATGATTGACACGTGGAAAGATAGTGATGTAAACTCCCCAGAATTTCAACGATTTATTAAACAATACGATTCAACGCAAGAGGGTCTTAATGAAGGCTTATATAAAAAAATTAGAGTTTCAGATTTAGAATTAATGCAACGAATTTTTGATTCAAAAAACGAATCGTCTTTTAAAGAAGATGAAAAAAAATTAATTATTCTTACACTAGGTGAAAGTATACCGGTATACAACCTAACCAGTAATTATATTGAACTATTCAAAGACATTGATGAGTTCATTTCTAAAAACGAGCCAAAACTAGGTCCAAAACGAAAAGAAAACATTGTTATCAAAGAATTTAATAGGTTGTATGATGCTTATAGGGCAAAAAACGAAATGGTTACGGTAAATAAAATTGACAAACAAGGTAAAATAAATGCCAAACACACTTTTATTAACAGAGGAATAGCCATTACAAAAGAAATTTCTTAAAATGAAAATAACCTTATCCCAACTCGAACAATACCTTTCAAAGGCCGCTTGGATTCTAAAAGGACCAGTGGATGCTTCTGATTTTAAAATTTACATTTTCCCTTTACTTTTCTTTAAAAGAATTTCAGATGTGTACGATGAAGAATTTCAAAGTGCCTTAAAGGAGTCAGAAGGTGATGAAGAATATGCTTCTTTGCCAGAATTTCATCGATTTGTAATTCCCAAAGAATGTCATTGGAATGATGTTCGAGAAACAACTACTAATGTTGGATTAGCCATTGAAAAAGCATTGCGAGGAATTGAGCAAGCAAACCAAGAGTTTTTGTATGGAATTTTTGGTGATGCACAGTGGAGCAACAAGAATAAACTTTCAGATCGATTGTTGATCGATTTAATTGAGCATTTT
>CANJNY010000234.1 GCA_947475715.1 Prolixibacteraceae bacterium | reverse complement strand
TGCCGATGTATGCCAGGATTGAACAGATGGTAAAATATGCCTCGACACATCAGGATAAACCATTGATTCAGTGTGAATACGCCCATGCCATGGGAAACAGTACCGGAAATCTGCAGGATTACTGGAATGTGATTGAAGCGCATGAGCAACTTCAGGGTGGATGTATCTGGGACTGGGTCGACCAGGGGTTGCTGACTACCAATGATAAAGGGGAGAAGTTCTGGGCCTATGGCGGAGACTTTGGTCCAAAGGAGGTGTGGACAGATGGTAATTTTAACTGCAATGGTCTTGTAGATCCTAACCGTAATCCCCATCCGGGATTATATGAAGTGAAAAAGGCCTATCAATATGTAGGATTTAAAGCTGTTGATCTTAATTCCGGAAAATTTGAGATCAAAAATAAATATGATTTTCTAAATCTCTCCGGTTTCAACTTTAATTGGAGGGTAGAGGCTGATGGCATTAAGGTTGCAGAGGGTAAGCTTTCAAAATTAAATGTTCCGGCACACGAAAAGAGGGTCGTCACGATACCGTTGAATGTAAAACCTGAACCGGGGAAAGAGTATTTTGTAATTTTTAGTGCAACTACATTACAAAGTACCGATCTTATTGCTGCCGGACATGAGGTTGCTTATGAGCAGTTTAAACTGCCGGTAACGATAGCTTCTAAACCCATCAAGCAAACAGGTAAACTCACCTTAACGAAGGATGCGGTAAAGGCACAAATCTCAGGAGGCAAATTTGTGGTCGTATTCGATTTAGCCAAAGGGATCATCAGCAGCCTGGTTTCTGATGAAAAGGAGATGCTTAATGATGGGAGAGGGCCTGTTCCCAATTTCTGGAGGGCACCGACCGATAATGATTTTGGTAACGGACTCGATAAGCGGTGCAAGGTCTGGCGCAAGACCGGTGAGAACCGGAAATTGACTGCCGCGAAAGTAAATCAGGTTTCCGACAATCAGGTTGTGGTAAAACTCTCTTTTGATTTGCCAGGACTACAAGGTGAGACAATAGGCAGCGATGAATCTGTTTACACAATTTACGGGGATGGTGAAATTGAGGTTGTGAATAAATATACAGCACTTGTCGCAGATCTTCCTGAAATTCCAGTTGTTGGCATGAATCTTCAACTTGCGCGTGAGTATGAAAATATGGAGTGGTTCGGTCGCGGGCCTCAGGAGAATTATTGTGACAGAAATACAGGAGCTCTTGTGGGACGCTATGGTGGTAAGGTAAAGGACCAGTACTGGGCCTATATCCGTCCGCAGGAGAATGGGAATAAAACCGATGTCCGATGGGTTTCGTTTCTGAATAATGAAGGTAATGGCTTGTTAGCTATTGGATTGCCATTGTTAAGTGTGAGTGCTCATCATAATTTAATTGAGGATTTTGAATCTCCTGTTCGTACCGTTGGACGTGTGTATGATGGACAGACGGTGGTTAACCGGCATATCAATGATGTGAAGGAACGGAATCTGATCTCTGTTAATCTCGACTTTAAGCAGATGGGAGTCGGAGGTGATGATAGCTGGGGTGCACGAACTCATCCTGAATATCTTCTCAAGGATAAAGTGTATAATTATTCATTCCGATTGCGATTTATTCATAAAGATGATGATCTTAATTCGATTGCCAGAACTGTAAGAACCGCTAATTAGTATTTAAATATTCAAAAAGCTCCGGTAGCCAATTGCGCAGCCGGAGCTTTTGGGATATTCAGATCGCTTTCGAAGGCGAAATCTACCTATTGGATTTCGCTTCTTTTATAATGAGACTGGATCATCAGTTTTTCGATAGCATAATCGTCCCTCCTTATGCGGTCATCCTCTCCAAATACCGCAGGAGTTGATTCGATAATCGCGTTTAGCAGATCGGTAACCTGATTATCGACATAACGAAATTCATCAGACAACACACCCTGCTGATGGGTAATTTCAGCAAGCTCATCCTCAATATTGGTTAATTTCTTAATCAGGAAACGAAAATCTGATATCAGTATTGTAATAAATCCTTTATCAATAAACTCCTCAAGATTGGCTTCCAATCGGTTTATAAGTTTTAAGCAGTTTCGTTGTATCTCCCAGACACACTTTTTATTCACCACCTCTCGGATCTCCCAAAGCTTCAAATCTGCAACACTGAGACCGGTTAACGGGAAATTCCTGCGAAGATAGGACTGGAGAATATCTAATAATGGATTGAAATTTTGTAATAGCGTTTCGATTTTCTCTTGTGCTTGCTTAATCGTGTCATTAAATTTTTGCGAATCGGTAAGGTTTATTAGCGCGTTGACCTTTTCTTCAAAAGCAGCCAGAAATTCATAGTTGAATTTGGTCGAGTATTGTTCGAAGTAAGGCTTATCCCGCTTATAACTGCTTAAAATATGACCTGCAATGAAAGAGGTTTCTGATTGTTTGTAATTGTAATTGGTTTGCTTCATAACTCGAAATTTAATTTGTGAATAAAGAGATAGCCCACCGTTATTTATTTTAATATACACCGGTTAGTAAGTTCCGTACGGTGGCTAACTAACAGGGGTAAAACAATAGGTTATATCAGCAAATCAGCATCCTAAATATAACTCAATAATTGTCAAAATGCAAGCGCAGAAATGGTTTTTAATTTTTTTAAGTATTTATTAACGTATAAAAATAAGTTGTTCCTGGAACAAATGATTGGTGTCAATCGTTATCTTTCAAACAATAACTTATATAAATATGATACGGATATTGATTTGCATGATAGGATTAACAACGATAGTTTCATCGGGAGTAAAAGGTTCAAATATAAATAATACAATTATGGAAGGTATAGGTGTAGTGTCGAAGAGTGCAGTTTTTGCGGGTGGATGTTTTTGGTGTACCGAGGCTATTTTTACTCAGTTAAAAGGGGTTGAAAAGGTCGTTTCAGGTTATACTGGCGGAAAGGTTGTGAATCCTACCTATAACGATGTTTGTACAGGAACAACCGGGCATGCTGAATGTACTCAGATTACGTACGATCCCGGGCAAATTACTTTTGCAGAACTTCTTGAAGTTTTCTGGACGACACACGATCCGACTACGCTCAATCAACAGGGAGCTGATCATGGAACACAATATCGTTCCGCAATTTTTTATACCGATGAGGATCAGAAGAGTGAGGCTATTGCATATAAGGCCAAGCTTGAGAAGGAGAAAATCTGGGACCACCCGATAGTAACAGAAATTACAATGTTTGAAAAGTTCTATCCGGCAGAGGATTATCATCAATCCTATTATACCAATAATACCGGGCAGGGTTATTGTCGCATTGTAATCACTCCTAAGGTTGAGAAATTTAAAAAGATTTTTGCCGGCAAACTGAAGAACAAATAGCTCATATCGTAAAAACGCCAGTAGCCAGCTGCCAGTAGCCAGCACCTAGTCGCCAGCAGCTGGCAGCTTGTTTATTATCAACTCCTCGAGTGATCTTTTCGGAACATAGTGAACCCCATTGTCATCCCGGTAATAGCGGATATCTCCGTCAGAGCCGGCAGTGGTGATCTCAACTGTTTCAACAGGTTTTCCTAAAGCAATCACGTCAATGATTTTGAGATGATCCGGAAGCTGAAGAATTGCCGATAATCGTGGCTTATTGATCGACTGGATAATGCACCCTCCAAGCCCTTTTTCAACTGCGCCAAGCAGGATGTTCTGCATTGCGATTCCATCATCACAAAAATAGTTATCCGATATCCGGTGGTCGAGAAGTACTACAATATAGGCAGTAGGTCGTTCCCCTATTTGGGGTCCGGGCCACTCTTTGAGGTACCCAGCCCAGGCCAAAGTTGAGAAAATCTGCCCGTTTATACTCTTCTCACAGCTTAAGAAATACTTTAGTGGCTGGCTGTTTCTGCCTGAAGCTGCTAATCTGGCAAGATCAATTAACTCTGTCAGTGTAAACCGGTCAATCACGAACGACTCATTAAATCTTCTGTAGCTGCGGTTATTTCTGGCTAAATCTTTAAAAACCATGGTATTTGCTTTCTATTTTTCGGAATTCATTCTACTGACCAAGGTATTAAATATTTATGTTGCTTTTAAAACCCGTCACTATTTGGTAAATTTGCATACATGTATTGCAAATATTTATCTGATAAATCCATATGATGGAGATTTTTCTGATTCTTCTTGTTGGCTGTTTTTCAGGTATGGTAACCGGTTTAACCGGAGCCTCCGGCGTAATGGTACTTGTTCCATTGATGTCGGTATTATTCAGGTTTTCAATTCATGAGGCTATTGGAACAAGCCTTGTTGTGGATGTACTGACTTCTTTGGTGATTTCGGCAACCTATTTTAAGAATCATAATATCGCTCTTAAATCAGCTGCAATGGTTGCCATTTCATCGGTGGCAATGGCTCAGATCGGAGCCCGGTTTTCAGAAAAAATGCCTGAGCGCGGACTTGATTCGGGATTCTCCTTTGTGCTGATTATTCTGGCATTGATCATCTGGCAAACAGGGATCAGGCGGGATAAAGAACCTGTGGCTTCGTATAATCAGTCGGATCATAAATCACCGTTATGGCGTATTTTGCTCGCTGTGTTACTGGCCGGGGGAAGCGGTTTTATGACGGGCTTTATAGGTGCGGGAGGCGGAACCAATATCCTGTTAATCCTCCTGTTTGTAAACCGGTTTCCGATGCATAATGCTTTGGGCACCTCCATTCTGATTATGTCGTTTACGGCATTATCGGGTGTAATAGGGCATGCTTCGTTAGGCAATGTAAATCTGCTGACCGGAATAGTGCTTGCCTTAAGCGCTATTCCAACGGGAATCTATTGCGCCCGGTTTGCCAGTAAAATCAGTGAGCGCTCCCTGTCGCGACTGATGGGTGCGGTATATCTGATTTTAGGATTTGTTATGGTTATTGTTAACCTGCGCAATTCATGGGATAGTCATTTTTTTTCTATTCTTCATTTGTAATTATTTTCTCTTTAATCATCGCAATATCCTGTTTGAGCTGGTTCAGGGTGTTGGCCAGATTCGCCGGAGAGATTTCTCCGGAAGGGAGCTCATCGCTGATGTAATGGATAAATCGCCAGATTTCGCGTATTTCGACCACTGAAAGTTCGTATGGATTATAGATGGGATTTAGTGAGATCAGCCTGACTTTTCCCTCTTTTGCGATACGAGTCTCAATTACCTTAAACACAATTCCCTCGTCAAGGGTTAGCACGATAGCGGCTTCTCCGTTTTTTATGGTGTTCCAGTCCTGCACAAACTCACCGGTTATCCACGCCCCGTCGGGAATTGGCAACATCGAATCGCCACTGATCTGGAAGGTCCGGTATTTACGTTCCGCAGAGAGGAATGGGAGTTGAAATACAGGGAGGTTGCGCACAAATTCAGGATCTGCAAACCCTCGCATATAACCTGCCTTTGCTTTTTGGGGTACCAGTTCGATATTTTCGTTGTTGGAGCTGTCGACCGTTGTGGTTAGAATTCGCAGTTTAGAACCTTTCACATATACATCGAATCCACTCTCCAGCTGGCGCAATTCGCTCTCGCGGAGTTTTGAAAGATCAACTTTAATCAGTGTGTCGACCGAGATTCCAAAATACTCCGAATAAGCGATCAGTTGCTGTATGCCCGGCTGGGCCACCTCATTTTCGTAGCCACTCAGGGTGGAGCGTTTCATATTTAGTGCAAAGGCCACCTCGTCCTGTGTTCTTCCGCGCCGTTTGCGCATCAGTTTGATGTTTGAATTGAAATACATGGTTTCGTTTGTTTTTGGGAAACCCCGACAGGGTTTCCGGGTTTGTACTATTCCGTTTGTCTCTCTCCCCCCGGTTTGCACTGGGGGTTATTTACGGAAAACTCCTACGGAGTTGATA
>CANJNY010000233.1 GCA_947475715.1 Prolixibacteraceae bacterium | reverse complement strand
TGATCATAATCGACTAAACCCTGAAAGGGTGACATAATTTAACTAAATAAGACAGGTTAAATCAACGGGTTGTAAACAAAATCCGGGGACGATGTAATCTGAATTGAAGATCATCGAAGCCAATAATCCCCGATGAAGTGAAACAAAACCAGGGGTTAGTCACCATGTATGAAAGGTTCTTCAACTAATCACTCCCGGAAATTATTTATTTAACTAAATTTATTTTAATTTAATCTTAATTAATTCATTTTATTTTTATTAATTTACACTCAATTCGTATTTCGGTTTAAGGCGAATCATTCCAGTTATGGCTAGCTTAATAAATGGGATTAAGAACCACGAGTAAATTTGCAAATCACTAAATATGAGCTTTTTCGAATTAACCATGTTAACAGGGGCATTCTTACTGCTTGCTTTCGCGGTGCAACTTTTTGCCTATACACGAGGTAATTTGCTGCTCAATAAACTTCTTGCGTTTATACTCCTGGGCCGGGCTATTCAGGATATTTTTATTTTGCTGATCTCCCTGGATATCAAGGATAATATACTATTTGTAATTAGTATAGTGCCATTGATTATGTTTTTGGTGCCACCGGCAATCTATCTCTATATCCGTTCGTTTGTCTACGACCATTCCAAGCTCTGTCGCATCGATCTGATCCATTTAATCCCTGTAATTCTCGTAATTATAAATTATATCCCCTTTTTAATATCCCCTTTACCATTGAAATTGGATTTGATCAATTTGGGACTTAGAAATAGCCCGTTGGCTATGTCAAAAGATCTGCTTCTGATTCCAATCAGTATCCAGTTTATGATCCGCTCTATAATTTTATTGGGTTATCTGTTTTTTTCATGGCGAATTGTGATCAATTTATTATCGAATGTGGGGAGAAAGATTCATTCAGTTGAAAAATATTATTTAATCTTTTTTTTAATCCTGATTACTATTCAAGCTTTTAGCTCGTTGGTTACCTCCATTTACATTATTTTGCATAACCAGCCGATTAGATTGATCTTCCATAATTCGGGATTAATGATTCTTTCTACCGCATTGATGTTACTGTTTATTCTCTGGATCTTGCGTCATCCACAAGTTTTATATGGTAACATGATTTATCGTGAGCATGGTGTGCAGATCCCGGCAGAAATCATAATTCCAGTTGTTAATCCTGTGGAGTCTGATCCGCCGACAGAGACAAAGATCCTTTTATCCGATAATCAGGTCGCGATTTATGTTAAGCGGCTTAATAACTTTATGGAGGCAAAAAAGCCATTTGTAAATCCGGAGTTAAATATTCAGTTGTTATCCAATAATTTAAATATTCCCCTTCATCATTGCTCTTATCTATTAAATCAGATTATCAACAAGAGTTTCAGAGATTATCTCAATGGCTACCGTGTATCGTATTTTATTAAGCTTTATAATCAGAATCCGGCAAGATACACCATTGAAGCATTGGCTCAGGAGGTTGGTTTCCGAAATCGCAGCACCTTTAATATTGTCTTTAAGAAAGAGATCGGATTAACTCCAAGTGAATATTTTAATCTTTAATTTACTTTGATCCGTTTTGGATTCAATCGCAGGGTGAATTGGGCCCGAAAATTGCGTTTTAATTGGTAAACTCCCATATTACCGATTAATAAACCGGTACCTCGCTTTCGCCTGATATCGTTTAATGTACTGATTTTACAAAATTAGCTTTTCATAATCCCTTTTTCTCATTTTTTGTAAAAATAGCTAAATATCTGTATTTTAGTTATTTAGATGTGTTTGAGTGAATTTTCTTTGCATGATATTATAATATCATACAGATGAAATTATAATATCATGCAATGTTTCCCCTGTTTTTCATGTATTCCCTTGCAGCACCTATACTTTTGAAACATCGCCCCGAAGAATTTTAGAAACGAGTCTGAAATTGACCATACGGGCGAGTGTGATGATGAAATCGAGTGATTCAGAAAACAAGATTTTGGAGTTGACCCATGAAGGGATCGCGCTGCTGATAACCAAACGAGAATGGCAAATGTTGGTTCAGATTGGCGAACCGGCTGTTTTACCGTTGATTGATAGTTTGCGGACAGCAAAAATTTCCTCTTTACGATTTATCGCCTCGACGTTAGGCGAAATTGGCGATCCCAGGGCTCTTGAAACATTGTTTCATTTTTTACATGTTGGGGACTATTATCTGCGCAGCAGTGCCATAATTTCGCTCGGAAAGATCGGCGACCCCTTAGCCGTGGAGCCCTTAATCAAGAAACTCAAAAGCTACAACATAAAACTTCGCAGGGAAGCAGCCCTGGCGTTGGGTGCCATAGGTGACCCCACGGCGGTAGAGCCTCTTCTCGAATTATTAACCCACTCCGATAAGTACCTCAGCCGCAATGCGGCGAAGGCGCTGATACAGATTAACGATCCCCGTTCGGCGCATCCGCTGATTGAATATATCCTAATCCGGCACCCATTTTTTTGGCAGGAGCAGCGAAATAAAATCGGAAAGTTTTTTCGTTTAAAAGAGCTTCAGTCGAGGTGGATAATCATGCGCGACAATTACAACTGGAAACAATAAATTATGAATATTTTATGAGAATTGAAACTAAAAAATTTCAACAAAAGTCTTATTTCCTGCACTCAATAGAGATGTTGTTTGTATCTGAATGCGCTTGTTTATACTTTTTATCTTCTTTATAACTATAACTTATAAAAAATTTTATGTTGAGAAAGTTAATCCTTTACTTTTTGTTTTTTGCGATTTATTCCCTGAACCTCCAGGCGCAGGTTGGGATCGCCCTGTCTGGTGTTAAATCTCCTTCGATAACCAATACCGGAGCAAATATTGTAGGCAGCTCCGCAACCCACTGGGTGGTTAGTGACGGCAACTTTATCCTGGACAGTCCTTTTGCCGTCAAGGCAGCTACGATGGACAACCTGACCATCGCCCCGGGGGGATCACTCACCCTGACCCCTGCCACCTGCCTGACGGTAAGTGAAACACTCACCAATAACAACACTTCAGAAACAGGTATTTGGGTAAAAAGCGATTCCACAGGAACCGGATCACTCATTACGGCAGCCGCCACACCGTCAGGAATAGCGGCAGCTGCCCGCTGGATGTCGGCAGGTAAGTGGAATCTGGTCTCTTCACCAATCACCCAGACCGTCTCTGCCTTCCTGTCTGCCAATCCGGCCATTGAAACCAACGGTGTTTTGAGAACAATGATGGACTATAACCCGGGACAAAACTACTGGAATCGCTTCTTCACCACAGGTGCGGGCGACGGTGTGTTGTCTGACGGCAGAGGATTCGCCATGCACATCGGTCCTGCCAGTACCGCTGTTACCTTCACCGGATCACTGCAGGCCGGAACTCTTACGGCCACCGGACTTACTCCCGGAGCCTGGAACTGCGTAGGAAACCCTTACACCTCGGCTATCGGAATCAACGCGGCTAGTTTGGCAGTTAACGACTTTTTATCCGTCAACCTGGGAGCATCACCCAACATCGATCCATCGTTTGGGGCTATCTACATCTGGGAACAACCTGATGCTTCAAGCAACCAGATCGGAGGATATACCGTCATCTCCAATGTGCCGGTTTCCTCACCTGCATTCAATATTCAGCAGGGGCAGGCTTTTATGATTAAAACCACTGCCACCGCTACTTCGGTCGACTTTAATCACGACATGCAGCTTCATATTCCAAATCTGGCATTAAAGTCATCAGCCATCTCGTGGCCGGTTATTCAGCTCTCAGTTACGGTAAACAGTCAGAAAAGTACAACCTACCTCGCGTTTAACGATCAGATGACCAAAGGTCTTGATCCGACTTACGACGTGGGGATGCTTCACACCAATGCACCGTTATCGGTTTACACCCGTCTGGTTGAAGACAATGGTGTTCCGTTTGTGATTCAGTCGCTTCCCGGAAGCAGCATCAGCAAATATGTTATCCCTGTCGGACTCGAGAGTACCGCAGGCGGAGTGGTGATCTTCTCAGCCAAAACCATCAGTCTTCCTGCCGATTGCAAGGTAATCCTGGAGGATAAGGCAACAAAAACATTTACCGATTTGAAGCTGGGTGTCTACAAAGCCACCATTACAGCCAACTCGCCGATCACCGACCGCTTTCTGCTTCATACCTCCGCGGAGACCATCAACAACCTGCCTGTTATGCCAAACGAGCTAAATGCCTATGTATTTGAAAACATGGAGATTCATATCGTAGGGCCAATAACCTCGCAGGCAGTGGCTACTTTATTTGATGCGTTGGGACGAGTTGTTTTGACCAACAAACTCAATGAAGGAGATTTCAATTCCATTCCCACACCAAGTATGAGCAGCGGACTTTATCTGCTCAGAGTAGCCGATCATGAGGTTATCCATTCGTTTAAATTGCTGATTAAGCAATAAATAATGATTAATGGTGGAGCTACCCCTCCCGAAGGATCGGGGAGGGGTTAATGGCTCTGAGTTTGTAACTCATTTTTTATGCTAGAGGGGAAGTTATAAAAATAAATGGCGTTAAAAACGATAAACAACTTCCCCCTCCCTGAAGGATCGGGGCAAACCAAGGGGAAGTCAACAACGATATAGATAAAAATTAAATAAAATAAATACAAATGATTATGAACACAAAGTTTCTTTTAACAATTTTGGCGCTGCTAATCAGTGCAGGCGCATTCTCCCAGAGTGTGGGGATCAACAGCGACGGATCGACACCCGACAAGAGTGCGATACTCGACATCAGCTCGGTAAATCAGGGATTGCTGATTCCACGCGTTACACTTATCGGTGTTAACGATGCGGCAACGATAGCCGCTCCCGCAACAAGCCTTTTGGTTTACAATTTAACCACTGGCTCAGGGCTAACCCCGGGAATTTATTTCAATTCCGGAACGTCTGCTGCTCCGGTCTGGGCCAGATTAACTGATTCGGTGGCTCAGGGATTGACTCCTGCAACAAAAGCCGCCACCCTTGCAGCGGCCGTCCCCTATACCGGAGCAACTTCTGCCGTTAATCTTGGAGCCTACGACTTAACGGTTAATGGATTAACGGTAGGTCTTGGGACAGGTGCAGTGGCTTCCAATACAGCCATTGGAAATTCATCCCTGCGTGCCAATACAAAGGGCAACTCGAATACCGCGCTTGGAAAGAATTCGCTTTATAACAACACCACAGGATCTTCAAATACCGCTGTGGGTGACAGTGCCCTGATCACGAACACCACAGGCACCAAAAATACTACATTAGGTTATGATGCCGATGTGGCCACTTCAGGACTAACCAATGCCACCGCCGTCGGGTATAAGGCCACTGTTGCGGCAAGCAATACAATTCAGCTGGGAAACAGCAGTGTCACTCTTGTTCAGACCTCAGGGGCAATCAAAACGGGTGCGGTTACCTACCCCAATACCGATGGAGCCAGGGGACAAGTGCTCACAGCCAACGCAAATGGAGTACCCACCTGGCAAACGGAAGTTGAAATTGCGAACCTTTCAACCGGTACTACAGGTATTCTGCCAGTGCTCAGCGGAGGAACAGGGGTAACCACCTCAACCGGAACAGGAAGCAACGTATTGTCCAATTCACCAACTTTGGTAACGCCCAACTTAGGAACACCATCGGCTTTGGTCGGAACCAATATCACCGGAACAGCTGCCGGATTAACAGCCGGTAAAGTAACTACCAATGCCAATCTAACGGGAGATGTTACTTCGGTTGGAAATGCAACTACGCTAACCACAACAGGTGTTACTGCAAACAAGTACGGTAGTGCAACTTCTGTTCCTGTCATAACGGTTGACGCAAAAGGAAGGGTGACCGCAGTGACCACTGCAGCCATTAGCAGTGGATCCGGATCACCCATTGGCT
>CANJNY010000232.1 GCA_947475715.1 Prolixibacteraceae bacterium | reverse complement strand
GAATGCAGTGATTCAAGTGGGGGAAAATAACTATCAAACTTTATTTTCCTAGGCTCTATTTCATTATATAAATCAGATAGGATTTGAAATAAATGATCCAATAGATTCATTCCACAAATACCATCGGCAATGGCATGATGAAAAGTAACTAATAATTGTCCCTCATCGATTCCTTTTAATAAGGATACTTTCCATAAAGGAAATCCTTCGATATCAAAGGATTCTTTTAAGTCCTTCAAGGAAACATCTTCTGATTGATTACCTCCAACATACTTAAGTAAAGTTATAGGAACCGCATATTTTGCTTTTATGAATTCGAAGGTGTCATTAGAGCTATCTAAAGTTTTGCACAGCAAAGGATGTATTTCAGCAACATGTACTAATGCACGTTCCAATAAATCTATGTCTAAAGGGCCATGATAATTACAAATGACAGTGAAATTAAGATTTGAATGGCTACCAGAATCAAGTAGGCATTCCGCATACTCTAAGGTATTGAGGGATAGTCGAGCATTCTGATCTAATTGCACTATTGAGTCCTTGTTAAAATAATGACAGTAACTTGTGAATGTGCCAAAGTATTTCATTGTTCATTAGTTGATGCAACCAAATATTTTTACAAAAATTACAGCCATCAAGATATCGCTATATACCTGATTTTTTGCCATACGCCACTGTTTACTATGCAATTAAAAAACATACGCGAAAAAAGTCGGCCATAAATAGCTCCGATCAGCTCGAAAACTTTTGGTCATGCTGACCGGCGTTATAACTGAATTTCCGACACGATGATTTTCAGTATCTAGTTCCAAATAAGTTTCGGTACTTATATAGAGCATCTTACAAGGCTCTGTATAAAGCATATTATTTCCGAACTGCAATTCGCCACGAATGTCCGGTTTCGGGAAGCCTAAATCCATACCTGAATGTCAGCAGTGGGTCGAAACCGCACGTTGAATAAAAACCTAGCCTAACTCAATTTCCTAATAAACTTGACGGACTGATGTGTGCCATCAAGAGACATCACCACCTTCAGCTTTATGGTTATGTATCTGGCAGTGATCAGAATGGTTGGGGTTCTTTCGGACATAAAAAAGACCTACACTACATGTAAGGCTTTTGTTTTAAGGATTATAGGCTGATAAACTTGATAATCTCACAGTTTAAGTTTTATCCGTATTCTCGGACATCCACCTAGCGATTTGTCCCCGGATGAGCCATTGTATGCTGTATGGAGTCGTTCCGATAGACCTCCAGACTTTGATTGGCCTTCCATCATCTTCCAATGAGCTTATACACATCTGACCGCTATTTCCATAGAGTGTCAGTCTGTGTGCCTGTGGCACACTCCAAGATTTTTAGCGAATTAATTTCCTCGCGTGTAATAAATAACTATTCAAAACTTTAATCATGTACGTGTTTAAGAAGTTATGTAAGTCAGGATCTTCTATAGACATACGCTGAATACTTTTTAATGGCAGACCCAAAATAACAGAGTCTTTCTGCGCAACTATTTCAACCTCAGCACCTTCTTTTGAAGAAAAGGAAGCTTCACTAATAAATGCACCAGAAAAAACTCTAGACAGAACCCTTGCGACTGAGCCTTCTACCGTCTCTAGAGTGCACTCACCATCTAAAATAAAGTATAGTTCCTGTGGACCATCAAATCTACAGGTAAAAGATTCTTCTTTAGAAAGGGCAATCCTTTCGCAGTAAGAAATAAATTTGAGCTTCTGGTTTTCATTGCATAAAAATTGGAAGCAATCATTAGATATAGTAGTATTACTTGAATCTAAGATATTTTTTTCAATATCTCCTAAAGCTAGCTCTAGATCATCATAAAAAAAGATAGAATTTTTGGTTCCAGCATCCTTTGGTACAACACCCAACAAAGCTTTAATAATTACAGAATTGGCTACCAGGTAACATTTGAAGGGGATATGATTGTGTCTAGCAAAAATTCTACCAAGAGATATTTTTGCAGAGGTATCCATTCCGCTGACTTTCGTAGCATCAATAACAACATTATCAATTTCATCAAAATTTAATCCAGTCAGAATAGAATCTAACTGCGTGACTGTGCCATAAAATAAATATCCCTCTAAACGAAAGTACTTAACTCTTTTTCCTTGCTCCCTAATAACCAGTTCATGTGCGTGGGGTCGAATGATTGAACTCCTAAAGTCACCCAAATCTCCCTGCTTATCAATAAGAGGAATTCGACTTAAAGAGAAAAGAGAGTACAAAAAAGATAAAAGCATTCCAACAATAAAGCCGTAAACAAAACTATGGGTAGCAACGAGAAATAAGATAAGGCATGCCAAGATGATATCTATCTTTGCTAGATTTTTTCTATTGGAGAATGATTTTTGGATGATCTCAACTCCCTGATAAAGCAAAAAACCTCCAATTACACAACTAGGAATAAATTTAACAATAGTGTCGATTTGCCAAAATGCAACAAAGGCAAAAAGACAGGCAATGACACTTCCCAAAACACCTGCACCAATCTTCTTATTTAGAATCACGCGCTGAAACGCTAAGGTTGAAATAAAACCACCAAAGAGTGCTGATACGCCAATTAATATGGAGTGTCTCTTTAACTCCTCGCGCGAGTCATATTCTTCAGAAAACCAAATATATAAATTTTCAAAGCTGACCAATATAGATAAAATACAAATAAAAGAAATAGATAAAACTATTGGCAAAAACTCAAGAAGCTTAATAAAAGTTAGGCCCTGATAATCCATTTTCCAACTAGGAACCCAATTAATATTCGTGCTGATAGCAAAAAACCACCTATTTTGGTCACATATATTTTCAAAACAAAAATCACTTTTCAAAAATACATTGATTAGTATTGAGGTTATGAGAATAATTCCAGGAATCAGAATTTTATCTGGGACTCTGTGCGCAAGAACTATGAATAGCAATGCAATCAAAAATCCACTGAAGATTTCTAGCTTCATTAATTCATGAAATAGGCCCATCAAAGAAGCTTCAGGCAAGCCCCCTCCAAAAATAATTAATGCTGCTCCCTTAGCCATTAAATAACCTGATGCAGCCATCAATCCAATAAAAACTGAATACGGAATAAATTTAAATAAATTCGTAGCACCAAATTGAACAATGCAGTAGAAAACTAGTGCGACCATTAATCCCAAAAGAATAATTGGAAATATTAGCGTTCCAGCAGATAAATCATTTCCACTGAAAAAAACTAAAGCTGAACCAGTCATAATGGATGCGGCACCGCCGCTAGGTCCACAGGTGAGCGTCTTATCTTTGGAAAAAATCCCGTATAGGGAACCGAACATTCCACCAATGAGCATTGATCCAATGGCAACCCCTAATAAATTACCTCCATGATGAGAAACTAATAAAGAGCCAAAAGTTAATGCGTAAATGCAAAGTATTAGGCCATTAATAATTCCCGCGGACCCTTCGTTAATCAAGACAGAGAGGTTAAATTTATGGGGTTCCATTTGATATATTCTTCCTTTACTGTTAGATGATTTTTTAATAAAGTTTTTCCATTACAGCTTCACCATCTGATAATTCTGGCGCTGTTGATTTGAAGTCGCTAACCAAAACTGATGTGCAGTAAATCAGCTTTTTCCTCGAAATGCTTGGGCAGCCTGAGCAACAACGTAAGAGAAACTCCCAGTTTGTTTATATTGCTTTCTCAACCATGCAGAATCATTACCATCTAACTTTAAAGTTGAACTTAGAGACCGAAGATGGTCCGCTGAATTTAAGCTACTAGCAATAGGAGATAAAATCTCAAATAAGCTGTCAAGATGATCCCCCAAATGCACACTTCTTCCGCCTGGCTCTATATATGAGCTTTCCAACCCAAATCGGCTTGCTTGAAAATAATTATGATCATATGCTAACCAAGTTAATGAAGTGGGGTCTGGTTGTCCTGCAACCCAGACACTAAGCGCTTGACAAAATGCCGCAATCTGACAGGTGCGCTCAATCGTCAGTGGTGCATCACAAATCCGTATTTCAACAGTACCAAATTCTTGCTTGGGACGAATATCCCAATAAATATCCTTCTGGTTCAAAATAAATCCGTAACATTCGATAGCGCGAATATATGAGCGATATTCCTGCCAATTAGTAATATTTTCGGGTAAATGACCAGTCATTGGAGTGCAGGCAAATGCATGGGGTCGACAGCTATCATAGTTAGTATCTACCCATTCAAAGAATGGGGATGATGCAGACATTGCAATCAAGTGTGGGATATAAGGGGTAAGCTTGCGTATTAGAGAAATCGCATCATCTCCATTAGATGCACCAATATGAATATGCAAACCAAAGACTGTATTCTTATATGCTAAGTAACCATAATTCCCTGCCAAATATTTAGCCCGCGATTCTGGTGATATATGAAGGTCTTGCCAGCGCATAAATGGGTGTGTCCCCCCTCCGCTTAATTGAATTTCTAAACTTGAAGCAGTGTCGCATAGGGTATCTCGAACCCTCGACATTTCTTCAAAAAGTTGATCTGCATCTGTGTGAATGCCCGAGTTAATCTCAATCATTTCACTTGTGATGTCATGTTTAAATTTTACGGGAAATAGCTTTTCGGCAAGTCCATTAATTAATTTTGCTGCTGCTGGAACCAAGTTATTACTTGTTGGGTCAATAAGCTGAAGTTCAAGTTCAATACCAAGCGTGTAAGGTAATGATGATAAAAATAAATCCTCTTTCAATTCCGACGCCATATTTTTATTCCAATGATTTGTGTAGTGCTGGAAAAAAAGCCATTCCTGTTTCCGTCGAACACATATTGCCCCGCCGCGAGCAAGGACGGTAATGCGACTGAATAATGATATAAACTCTTCAATGTACTGTTGTCAAACAGCTTTTTTCTAGAATCTTCTTCGGTCGTGAAATTGAAAGTGGCACCTATTGCAAGCGCATACATAAATAAGCATTGTGTTAATTTTGTTTTCATTTCAAAACTACTAGATTAATTGGCCTACCTGAAAGTTTATTAAAAGCTAGAAGAATAACATATTAAATATTATACAAAGCATTATCATGTTTCGTATCACATGAAAGATAGTGAACTTTGACGTACAATAAAACCAAAACTGAATTGTCACGGATTGTCACAAGACAGCTGCAGGGCTTTTAATCATTGGACTTAGTCTGTGCTTGACACAAATAAATAACCTAAAGTACTAACATACTTTTCCAGCCATTGTCGGCAATGTTAGGTCAAAAAAGACAGGAATATCCCCGTAACGAAAAAAACCGTCAGACATAAACAAATCCCCGATCAGATCGAAGCCTTCAGGATGCATGTTGACCGGCGTAATAACAGAATTTTCGACACGAGGATTTTCAGTCCTCTGCTCGAAAGACTCAGCAAATATCAGGCCTTGAGAGGTTACTGTTTTTGTGTGGATACTTAGATCGGCGATGGATTGGCGAGACAAGGACTATCAGTCCCCGGCTCCAAATAAGTTTCGTTACTTATTTATTGAGCATATTATTTCCGAACTACAGATCGCCACGAATGTCCGGTTCAGAGAAGCCTAAATTCATATTCGTATGGCCGGTTTGGGTCGTTAGTACTCATTCAATTACGACTGAACATCGACAAATCAGCGCCAGCAATCAGCCAAAATATTAATTGAATATAATAAGATATAGAGTAGATGCTAATTAGTGGAGATGATTAAAATGTTACTTTATGACAATAGGCTGGTTTGATACTGGCCTTTTTTATGCTTGAATTATTGGCAATTGTTGCGGGTGTTTATTTGAAAGTGCGTCATGAGAAATTTTAGACATAAAAAAAGGACTGGCAAAAAATGCTAAGTCCTTGTTTTTTATTCAGTCTTTGTGGTGGGTCGTGCG
>CANJNY010000231.1 GCA_947475715.1 Prolixibacteraceae bacterium | reverse complement strand
TTGATCTTTAATAAAGGTATAGATCCTTCCTGCTTCACAAATAGCTGCTAGAAACTTTTGGGATATTACGGTTATCAGCTGATCAGAAACTTCAAACGGCTCTGCAATTCCGGGAATATGCAAGGTGCCGGAATATTTTTCACAGGAATCAATAAACGACGAGATTTCGTTTTCGTTGGATTCTGTTCCAATCTTGCTGGCTACATCCAGGGTAAAAAAATCAGAGGAGGTAATAAATCCCTGAACATTGGTGAGATTGATGTGATCGGCATCAACAAAATAGCTGCCCGTGTATGCTAAAGCCTTTACTGCTGCATCAGCCTCCAGGCGTGTATCTTCAGGCTTAGAATGAATATAGGAATGTTCCCTGTTCGACTTGTTCCAAACAGGGACAATCGCCAACCCTGCTGCGTTTGCTCTCATTATGGCCCTTAATTGAGCTTCTCCCTGATGCCCAAACCTGTCACCAATCCCTAAACTGTATTTTTCTATTTTCATGATATAAATATTAACTAATCGTTTATATATGTATATTTTATAACTGTTTAATTAAACTCAAAAACATCGTATAATTTCTCCGTGTTCGTTCACGAAAGTAATTTGTTTTTTTCTATCCACAAAATTATGGAACCTGATCAGAGGTATTTTATGTTTTTAAACATTTTTTTCCGTGTTCGCACACGTAAATTGAAAAATTCAGGTTAGTTTTGCAGACAATTATAACAATTTTCATTTGATTCGAAGATGAAAATTATGTTTTTCCAACAGGGAAATTATTTTCAGTAATATGTCAGTCTAAAATTCATTTAAAGTGAAAAAAAATATCAGGATTCTGGATATCGCTTTAAAGGCAGGTGTTTCAATTGGAACAGTAGATCGGGTACTACACAAGCGAGGTGAGGTATCAGACGAAACCCGGGAGCGAATTCTAAAAATAATCGAAGATTCAGACTACCGGCCCAACCTACTTGCAAGTTCGCTGGCTTCCAAAAAAATAATTACTTTAGCTTCATTAACACCCAAAGCTTCAGGAAAAGATTCATTCTGGGCTAAGCCACAGGAAGGGATTAATAAAGCAGTAGAGGAATTGCATCCTTATGGGATAAGACTTCATCCTTACCATTTTAAAATGGAAGATGCGGCATCATTCAAACGGGAAGCCTTAAAACTACTTGAATCTTCTCCGGATGGAATTCTACTTGCACCCTGGGGTAAACGTGAGTCCCTCGAATTGACTCAAATACTTGATCAGCAATCAATTCCTTACGTTTTTATCGATTCAAATCTTGAAGAGGCAAATCCTATAAGTTTTATTGTCCAGGATTCAGTTCAAAGCGGATTCCTTGCAGCGAAATTAATCGATTATGGGATTGCCGCGAAAAGTAATATTCTGATGATCCATATCACGAAAGATCTTCAAAATGCCAATCATCTGTTACAGCGTGAAGCCGGATTTCTGAATTATTTTGAAACAATAAGTCATAAAGGTCACCGGATAATCAAGATGGAGGTCTCAGCAGATGACATGATTAGGGCCAACAGTCTAAATACGAGTATTGTCAAGGTTGATGTAATTGATGCCGTCTTCGTCACAAACTCCAAAGTACATCTGGTTTCCCGCTTTTTTGATTCCTCTGAGACCCGGCCCAAAATAATCGGCTATGATTTAATTCCCAAAAATATCGATTTATTGGAACTTGGAAAAATAGATTTCCTGCTTAATCAGAATCCTGAAAAACAAGGTTATATAGCTATTAATTTGCTGTTTGATCAACTTATCAGAAAAGAAAAAGTGAAAAAGAACAACTTTACACCCATCGACATTATTACCAAAGAAAACATCAGTTATTACAAAACCATTTAGTGTAATAATTTTAAATCTGTCAAAAAATAATATTATGAAAAAAATCTCCTTTGATGACCTGAATGGGAAAGTTTGTGTAGTAACCGGCGGTTCCGGCATAATCGGAATTTCAATCATCAAAGCCCTGGCCTCCGTCGGGACGAAGGTTGCCATTATAGGCAGAAACGAAGAGCGGGCAAAAGAGGTTGCTGCAGAATTGTCGCAGGAGTTTAATTCAACGATCATTGGGGTTAAAGCCGATGTACTTGATAAAGAGTCTCTTGTGTCAGCAAAGGCAGAAATCAACCGTCAGCTTGGCTCCATTGACCTGTTAATTAACTGTGCAGGAGGAAACTCGCCCCTGGCCACCACACAGGTTGAGCAAATCCAGGAAACTGATCTATCAAACCTTGAAAAGACGTTTTATGGTCTTCAGATGGAGGGATTCGATCAGGTATTCGATTTAAATTTCAAGGGAACGGTTTTGCCCAGTATGATTTTCACCAAAGATATGCTTGAAAAAGGTGCCGGAGTGGTCCTGAATGTCTCCTCAATGAATTCCTACCATCCTCTGACAAAAATCCCGGCCTATTCAGCAGCCAAAGCGGCTGTAAATAATTTCACCGAATGGCTGGCTGTACATTTTGCCAAAGCAGGAATCAGAGTTAATGCAGTAGCGCCGGGATTCTTTATTTGTAATCAAAACAGGTTCCTGGTAATTGATGAGCAGACAGGGGAATATTCGGCAAGGGGAAAGAAAATTGTAACCAATACCCCCATGGGAAAATTCGGAGATCCGGACGACCTTCAAGGGGCAGTTTTATACCTGCTTTCTGATATCTCCTCTTTTGTTACCGGGATCGTGATTCCGGTAGACGGAGGATTTAATGCCTATGGAGGGGTATAAGATTATATTGGAGAATAGATGCAAATCCATTTCTATTCTCCCTTATTTTAAATCACTATCAAATTAAATATCAAATGCATATACAATGTCTTTATCATTAAAAAAAGATTTTGCCTGGTCATTGCTCGCCCCAACGAGTATGGGAGTGCGCATTACACCTGTGAACGGTCAACCCGTTCATAGTAGTGATCTGTTTCAAATGTATGCCACCAGTGCAGAAACCAATGTGGCATCAATTGCTTCATACCTTGGATTACCAGTGAAGGTACTCACCACTTTCGTTAAAGAGAGCCCGATTGCTCAGTTTATAAAAAGCAATCTCAGGAGTCGAAATATGTCCTTTGAAGGGCCCGAAATTTCACAAGGCGATCCCTGGGGTTACCGACATCAATTTAATATTGCTGACAGTGGTATTGGGGCGCGCGGACCGCGGGTTCAGAATGACCGTGCAGGAGAAGTAGGAAGAACGTTAAGTGTGAAAGATTTCGATCTGGAACGAATATTCGGAAAAGAGGGGGTACAGATTGTTCACCTTTCCGGATTAATTGCCGCCCTATCGCCTGAGACGAGTGAGTTTTGCCTTCAGATTGCCCGCTTCGCCAAAAAATATAATACCCGTATTTCTTTCGATTTGAATTACCGGGCCTCATTCTGGAAAGGACGGGAAGAAGAACTAAGCACATTATTTAACGAAATCGCTTCACTATCAGATATTTTAATTGGAAATGAAGAAGATTTCCAGCTTTGCCTTGGAATTGAAGGACCTGAGGCAGGTGGTAAGGGTATAGAAGCTGAGATCGATGGATTTAAAGGGATGATTGGCAGGGTAAAACAGACTTATCCTCACGCTTCGGTATTTGCCACAACACTTCGACAGGTGATCAGCTCGAACGAACATTTATGGGGGGCTATTATGCTTGAAGGTGAAAACTGGCACGTAATTGAACCTCGCAGGATTGCTGTTCTTGACCGTATTGGTGGTGGAGACGGTTTCGTGGGTGGATTACTTTATGCCATACTTAAAGAATGGGCCCCTGAGAAATGGCCGCAATTTGGCTGGGCCACCGGCGCACTTGCAACAACATTTCTTACGGACTACGCCCAACCGGCTGATGAAGAAATGGTTTGGAGTATCTGGAAAGGAAATGCACGGGTTAGGCGCTAAAACCAATAGTTTGGTTTAGACGTTGAGAAGAATTAATTTAAATTTTTTACCTTTAGAGAATAACCAGCTTTAATTTTCGTTACCGAAAAGAAGGCTTAATATTACGGCGATGATCTATATCCAAACAGGTTCAGCAACGGCAGATCTTTCATCTATTGATTTAAAAGAGGGATTATACACCGCTCTTTCGCTTCTGGGGAAGAAAAGGAAAATCCTGGCTATCCCTCCTGATTTTACACGGCTACCATCCCGAGCTGGTGAGTTAACCCGTTATGCTTATGATTACTACGGAGAGAAACTGACAGATATCTTACCTGCCTTAGGCACACATACTCCTATGACAGGCCATCAGATCACCGAAATGTTCGGAGATATTCCCCAATCGTTATTCCGCAATCACGACTGGCGTAATGACGTTGTCACCCTTGGAGAGGTTCCTGCCGAATTTATCCGTGAAGTCTCAGGGAATACCGTCGACTTTGCCTGGCCGGCACAAGTGAATAAATTGCTTGTTGATGGCGGATTCGATCTGATCCTTTCCATCGGGCAGGTTGTTCCCCATGAGGTGGTTGGAATGGCCAATCACAACAAAAATATTTTTGTTGGCACCGGTGGAGCAGAAGGGATTAATAAGAGTCATTTTATCGGGGCAGCATTTGGAATGGAGAAAATGATGGGAAGGACTCAGACACCTGTCCGCAGGATTTTTAATTATGCCAGTCATCACTTTGCCAAACACCTCCCTATTCTTTATATACTCACCGTTGTTGGAATGGACAAGGAGGATGGATCGCTTAAAGTGCGCGGCTTATTTATCGGGGATGACAAAGAGGTATTTAAAGCAGCAGCTGCCCTCTCTCTGGAGGTAAACTTTAATATGTTAGACCGTCCAATTAAAAAGGCGGTTGTTCACCTTGACCCTACAGAGTTTAAATCTACCTGGTTAGGAAACAAGTCGATCTACCGGACCAGAATGGCCATTGCTGATGGCGGGAAACTCATTGTTCTGGCGCCTGCCTTAAAGGAATTCGGCGAAGATCCGGAAATCGACCGCCTAATTCGTAAATATGGATATTTCGGAACCCCGCAAACATTAAAAGCTGTGCGTGAAAATGAAGATCTGAAAAATAATTTAAGCGCTGCCGCTCATCTGATTCATGGCTCTTCAGAGGGGCGTTTTTCAGTTACCTATTGTCCTGGTGATGGCAAAGATAATCTGACACAACAGGAGATTGAAAATGTTGGATTTAACTTTGCCAATCTTAAACAGATGACAGCTTTGTATGATCCATCCAAACTCAAAGATGGCTGGAATATCTCCGCCGATGGAGAAGAATTTTATTACATATCAAATCCTGCCCTTGGCCTTTGGGCGGTACGTGAACGATTTAAAGATTAAAACAGAATGATTTTAGAGGAGGTAAAGTGGGGAATAATCGGATGTGGCGATGTGACCGAGGTAAAAAGTGGTCCGCCACTGCAATTAACACCGCACTCCAAATTGGTGGCAGTCATGCGGCGAAACGGAGCTCTGGCAGAAGATTATGCCAAACGTCATAATGTTCCTAAATGGTATAGTAATGCGGATGAATTAATTAATGACCCGGATGTTAACGCGATTTACATAGCCACTCCGCCGGATGCACACCTTGAATATACCGTTAAAGCATTACATGCAGGAAAAGCTGTTTATGTTGAAAAACCAATGGCACGAACCTTTGCCGAATGCGAAGAGATGATCAGAGTTTCCAAAGAAACGGGTATTCCTTTGTATTCAGCATATTACAGAAGAACACTTCCAGCATTCCTTAAAGTAAAAGAATTAGTTGATTCTGAAGCTGTCGGATCAATCAGGCTGGTGAATGTACGGTTTTATTGCCCCCCTGAAAACGATTATGACAGCCTGATTGCACCGTGGAGATATCGTCCTGAGATATCCGGAGGAGGTTTACTTTTTGACCTGGCTTCGCATACCCTGGATTTTTTGGATTTCATCTTCGGTCCTATCGGGCAAATAAAGGCCAATGCATTAAATCAGGCCAACCTCTACCCTGCCGAAG
>CANJNY010000230.1 GCA_947475715.1 Prolixibacteraceae bacterium | reverse complement strand
GGCACTTTGGCCGGGATCGACGATGTTATTATTTCCGCTACGGGCTATACCGGGGCAGGTGGTTTTGAACTCTATTTCCCTAATGAATTTGCAAAACCTATCTGGGAGGCTATCTTCGAAGCAGGCAAGGAAGAGGGAATTAAACCCATCGGTCTGGGAGCCCGCGATACTTTGAGACTCGAAATGGGGTATTGCCTTTACGGTAACGACATTGACGATACAACCTCACCAATCGAAGCAGGACTCGGTTGGATTACGAAATTCCCTGATCATAAGGATTTCATTGATAAAGCACTTTTCTTAAAACAAAAATTTGATGGAGTTTCCCGTAAGCTAAGAGGATTTGAAATGATCGACAGGGGTATCCCACGTCATGGCTATGAAATTGTCGATTCGGAGGGAGTCGTTATTGGTGTGGTAACTTCCGGCACTCAGTCGCCTGTACTTGAAAAAGGTATCGGAATGGGTTATATTCATAAAGATTACAGCAGTTTAGGAACTGAAATATATATTCTTGTACGAAATAAACAGGTAAAAGCTAAAGTTGTAAATATGCCGTTTATTTAAACGTAAAACTGTTCCTGATAATTTCTGAAATAGGTTATTTCCCCCGATTCTTGCCCTATTTCTTACAAATGTGTTAATTTTGCAAAGGGGACACAGAATTTTCCGATTCGTTGTTCTCAGTTATTGAGTAAACTTAGTTCACGGATTAATATTTATCACTTATAATTTTTTCAAAATGAAAAAGCACAATTTTTACGCAGGTCCATCAATTCTTCCTGAATTTACGATTCAGAAAACTGCTGAAGCAATTATCAACTTTGCAGGTACCTCCCTTTCGGTGATGGAAGTTTCGCACCGGAGTAAAGAGTTTATTGCGGTAATGGATCAGGCAATCGCGCTGGTAAAAGAATTGCTTGAAGTTCCTGAAGGTTACGAAGTGCTCTTTCTTCAGGGTGGAGCTAGCTCTCAGTTTTATATGGTTCCATTTAACCTGCTGAAAACTAAAGCCGGTTATTATAACACAGGTGTCTGGGCTGCCAAAGCTCTCAAAGAGGCTAAATATTTTGGCGAAGTCGTTGAAGTAGCCTCTTCAAAGGACAAAAATTACAACTACATTCCAAAGAATGTAACTATCCCTTCCGATATCGACTATTTGCATATTACTTCAAATAATACCATCTACGGAACACAAATCTACCACGATATTGATTCTCCTGTTCCATTGGTCGCTGATATGTCGTCTGATATTTTTAGCCGTCCGATTGATATTAAGAAGTATGATCTTATTTATGCAGGAGCACAAAAAAACCTGGCACCTGCCGGTGTAACACTGGTTATTGTGCGCAAGGAGGCCCTCGGAAAATCAGGTCGGCCAATTCCTACCATGATCAATTATCAGACTCACATCGAAGGAGAATCAATGTTCAATACCCCTCCGGTTTTACCCGTATTTGCGGCACTTCAAACCTTAATCTGGTTAAAGGATAATGGCGGTATCAAAGCGATGGAAGTGAAAAATATTGCCAAGGCAAAATTACTCTATGATGAGATCGACCGCAACAAATTATTTGTTTGTCCGGTTCCTGATCCTGAAGACCGCTCACGCATGAATGTTACTTTCGTGATGGCTCCGGGCTATGAAGAACTCGAGAAATCATTTCAGGCCAGGGCAAAGGAGCTAAATATCCTGGGTATTGAAGGTCATCGCAGCGTCGGTGGTTTCAGGGCCTCCATCTATAACGCAATGCCTGTCGAAAGCGTGCAGGTATTGGTTGATGCAATGAAAGAATTCGAATCACAAAATTAAATTATGGCAGTTTTAAAACCATTTAAAGGGCTTCGACCGCCCGTTGAGCTTGCATCACAAGTGGCATCACGCCCTTATGATGTTTTAAATTCGGAAGAGGCGCGTATCGAGGCCATTGGAAATCCGTACACACTTTTACATATTATTAAACCAGAGATCGATTTTCCTGCCGGGACCGATGAACATGATGAAGTCGTTTATCAGAAGGCTGCTCAGAATCTTGATTTATGGCGGAATCAAAATTGGCTGGTTCGGGATAACAGCGATAAACTTTACATCTATGCGCAAACTATGGAGGGGAGAACCCAATATGGTATCGTTGGTTGTGCTTCAGTCGATGATTATCTCAACGGAGTAATCCGCAAGCACGAACTGACTCGCCCCGATAAGGAGGAGGACCGGATGAAGCATGTCCGGATTACCAATGCAAATATGGAGCCTGTCTTCTTTGCATATCCCGCTGTTAAAGAACTCGATTCAATCGTTGAAAATATTGTTTCAACACAGTCTCCAGCTTATGATTTTGTATCTGAAGATGGTTTTGGTCATCACTTTTGGGTTGTTGAGGATACCCGGACAATCGGCGAAATTGTCAGGCTTTTCTCATTGATTCCCGCAACCTATGTGGCCGATGGTCATCATCGCACCGCAGCAGCAGCACTTGTTGGAAAGGAAAAAAGGGCGCTTAACCCAAATCATACCGGCGACGAGGAGTATAACTTCTTCCTGGCGGTCCATTTTCCGGATAATCAATTAAAAATTATCGACTATAACCGTACCGTTAAGGATTTGAATGGTTTAACTGCTGCCGAATTAATACAAAAAGTTGGAGAGGATTTTGATATTTCAAAGTTCGGTACCCAAATTTGCAAACCCGATCAGTTGCATACCTTCAGTATGTACCTCGAAGGGGAGTGGTATCAGTTGGTAACAAAACCAGGCAGGTATACTGATAGTGATCCAATCGGCGTGTTGGATGTTACAATTCTCTCAAATCTGATTCTTGATAAGATATTAGGAATTAAAGATTTAAGAACAGATAAACGCATCGATTTCATCGGAGGTATCCGTGGTCTGGGCGAATTGAAGGAGAGAGTTGATTCCGGTGATATGAAGGTGGCATTTGCCCTTTATCCCGTCTCAATGAAGCAACTGATCGATATTGCTGATTCAGGAAATATTATGCCACCCAAGACTACCTGGTTCGAACCAAAACTCCGATCCGGATTGGTCGTTCATGAGTTGGATTAACGATATAAAAGAAAAAGCGGCCTGTTTAGGTCGCTTTTTCTTTTATATTTAGAGTGTGCTGAAAAACTATTGGCAAATCTTTTTTCCCGTTAGGACTTCTGAATTTTTGACGTATCCGTTCCCTCTTTTCGTAAGCGTTAATCTGGAAAATTGTATTCCAGATAATACGCACATCTAACCAGATATTCCAGTTGCGAATATAATGTAAATCACATTCGACCCTTTTTTCCATTTGCCAGAGTTCATGTGTCTCCCCGCGGTACCCGTTTATTTGTGCCCATCCCGTAATTCCTGGCTTCACAAAATGTCTTATCTTATAAAATTTTATTAGTTTAGAATATTGGTCCGTATGCTTAAGCATGTGTGGCCTGGGACCTACGACCGACATGTGACCTAAAAGGACATTGAAAAACTGTGGAAATTCATCCAGATTACTTCTGCGAAGAAATTTTCCAACCCAGGTAATCCGTTCATCATCAAAAGTGGCCTGCCTGATATCTGCATGTTCGTTAAGATTCATGCTTCTGAATTTTATGATTCGGAAGGTTTTATCGTTTATTCCGGTACGCTGTTGGATAAAAAAAACAGGCCCTTTTGAAGTAACTTTGATTAAAAATGCAATGATTGGAAATAGCCATGAAAAAATAAACAAAATCGCTGTAATCGACACAAACAAATCGGTAAATCTCTTCAATAATCTGAGAATAAAATTATCAAGGGGTATTTCCTGCGGATTGATTAATATTAGTTCCCCTTCCGCAATCCTGTTTGTGTGCGAATTAACCCGGTAATGATTGTGTGGATATAATAAAAAATGAACTCCAAACCTGTTGCAAATTTCCAGATATTCTTTGTACTTATTTTCAGTTGAAATATAAGAGAGTAAAGCAATTACAGTATTTACTTTGTAGGTTACGATCAATTCTTTAAGTTGTTCAGGTGTTCCCAATACGTTGGGTTCATTAGTCTGTCTGGCTGCATATCCAATAAAATTATAACCCAGCAGGGGATTATTTTCGATAATATTTGTCATGTAAGTTGTCGATTTATTTTTATCGACAATAAGTACCCGGTTGGTATTAAACCCTTTTTTTATTTTTATTTTTAAAATGGAATGTAAAAACCGGTAAAAGATAATTTGAGCGGCATAAAATAAGATGGTGAATTCCACTAAAAAAAGAAAGGAATATTTATAGGGTATGGACAAGTAAACAAATATATTTAATGAAATAAAAAAAAGGATCATTCTTTTTGTAATAATCCGAATTTGAGTAAATAGTCCAAAACGAATTAAGAAGGCCGGTTTTGTGAGAATGAATAGCGTGAAGATCCAGGAGAGGTTACCTTGTAAAAAATAGAGCGTGGCATCATGATGATTATTTAGTTCACCATTGACTGGAATATAGAGGAGAACAAAGATCGAAATGTTTAGGAGTAACAGGTCAATAAACAGTTTCTGGAATTTTAAATTGTGTTCATGGGTTACCATAATTTGAATTTTCAGGTTGGGTAGGCACGAATAAAAATGGATGGCTTTATAGCTTAGGAACTATATGATTAAAGGATTTTATTTAATTTACATAATTATTTATTTAAAAAGTTTATAGACAAATTTATGAAATGTTTTTGTCAAAAGCGCTGAAATAAGTCATAAAAACGTAGTGTTATTCTTCCTTTCTGCAAATTCAATCGACTTTAAATCAAAAAGTGTGAGCCAGATAATTCGGGGGAGTATATTCTCGTCTGATTTTATTTTATAATCCTTTTTTTTATTTTGACCATAATGTCATATAATCTGGCAAGTTTTGGATTATTAATATTTATTTTCAAGGGGATCCCCAGAAATTGTTTACGTATTCTCATTAGTGGCCCATAAAAGTTGTAAAAGGAGATGATCCTGTTACTTTGAATAACCCCTTCTTTCCCAAAATAGCAAAAGCAACTGCTCCAGAATAAATTATCTCTGAAATAAGTAGCTCCGACAGGGATATTGGCCCATTTAACGCTTTCCAAAACATCCACTGATGCGATGGCCATACCGGTGTCAAGTACTGTTTGCGCTGGATCATCGGTTGGAAACGGGGCCACATAGACATTTGTCTTTTCATATTTACGAATAAGCATATTACCAATAATCATCCCCCGAAATCCGGCTTGTTGATAGTTTGTATAGATAGTATAAACCTCTTCCATGAATTTGGTGTCGTCATCCAGCAGATAGAAATAGCCTTCTTTTATCGCGCTAAAAACGGCGTTTCTTTTGCTTACGATATCTGTGTCATCACAATTCACAGGATACAAAATTATCCTTGGATCATTGGAAATAAATAAGTTTGTTGGAATTCCACGCAATTGAGAGTAGGCAATATGCCAGCGAATATCCTCATGCAGAGGGATTGTCTGATAAACTTTTTGAATCAGTTTGTAATGATAAACAGGTGTGATTATGTGAAGCATATCATTTATATAAGTTATGCCTGGTTAGATCGGGATAATCTAAATAACTATCTTCATTATGCGGTGGAATGGCAGACATTAACCATAATCCGTCTGCAGCTTCAGGGGGAGTCATATACATATTAAAGCCAATTGATGAAATATTGTCTTCTGTATAGGGAACTTCGTCTCTTCCTTCGTGCCTTGCTTTTTTGAACCATTTGTATGCCTCCGGATTGTCTGTGAAGATCATTCCCCCTTTTCGCATCTTTAAAATTTTCTTTGGGTGAAATGAGAGGCACATAAAAGTGCCGGGAATATACATCTGACTCGTAAATCTTCTTGCAACATCATAAATTGAGTACGGCTTAAGTTGATAAATCCCCTTCCATTCAAGATCCGCAAATCTTACTTTGCAACCCGATGATAAAATAGCCTGAGGAACGGAGAGATAGGTTTTTTTGGGAATTTCAAT
>CANJNY010000229.1 GCA_947475715.1 Prolixibacteraceae bacterium | reverse complement strand
TTTGAACATAGAGGTGCACCTTATACCAGTGAGCTGGTTACTGACCTGATGCTTCAGTTGATTGAATTAAATTTAGTAAAATAATGATTAAAGTATATACAAGCAGTTAGGAAAGATTTTGCAAAGCTTAAAACTCCAACTTTATAGTTGCTTGTCCTTGAAAATCGGGAATTAATATGGATTCAGAGTGTGCATCATAAACACCTCCAGTTACATTAATTGCCTTAATCCCTTTAGGATGAGGAATACGAATACTTACTTGATGTGGTTTACTATCGGAAGAGCAATTAATCATTACATCTATCGAACCGCTATTTACATGTGAAGTAACGGATAAAGAAAGTGGACCAAAATAGCTAACTACATTATTTAGGGTAATCTGCTTACCATCTTCGAGCCATTTGCGGGGGATCCCTGGTAATAGTCGTAACGTCTCCCCTTCTTCAAGATATAACATCCATCTTGTCTCCATTAAAAACCAAGCCTCTTCATGTGTTTTATGCGCACTTACTTGAAACAAGTGTTCCCAGAAAGTATAGGTATCGCGGTCAGCAAGAGCGGAGAAAGTATTGTAATAGGTTTTCAAAAATGGCTTAACAAGATTTCTTTTTAGTTGAATCCAATTATGCCGACTATAATAAGGCTGACTAAATGCGGTGTTGTTTAAAAAAAACAATTCACTGTGATAATTAAGCATCATTTGTGATATTGGTTCATCTGGAGATAATACCTCACAAAAGACCAGGTATAATGGACCTAGTAACGCATCAGGAGCTGTAACCGTACCATGCGATGCAAATGTCTCAGGGATGATATGAAGTGCCCTAAGACCAATCGCTTCGGTCCATGGAGGAACGGTAGGACTCCAACTACCATCACCAAGTGGTACTACCGGTGAGTTGGCAATGCTATTTTCCAGCGAGTTCCTTATATCCTTTTTCCATGCGATTGATTCATTTTCCAATCGGTGAGATTCAACCGGATTTACATCACGCAATAATTCTGCAATACGACTGATTCCTAAGTAGGCGTATGCGTTTAACATATATTGATGAAAGGGATCCTCAGGATCTGCAACCTTTCCGGCAATCATTCCATATCCCTTCCCCCTAAGCTCATCCTTTTTATTATCCTCTCTCCATTTTAAAAGGTAATTACATGCCTTCAATAATTTTGGCTCTATCGATTGTAACCATTCTTTATCTTTGGTATACCGATAGTATTCACCAATGCTCCACAATGCAGCACCCGTCTCAACCATATAACCTCCAAAATTTTGAATCATTCCATCGTCATGCTGTTTATCGAGAAAAAACATGAGTGACCTACGAGCAACGTCACGCAATCCCATCGAGTTATAGAACTGAATGATTGGTGAGCTTTCTGTTCCGATGGGGGAATATACACCAATATCAGGCGCCAGTGTACCACCTGGTTCATTACCATACGTAATCAAATCGAGATGCAATAATCCAGCCTGAATCATCTCATTGATTCGAGGCTCTGGGACATTCATCTTCGCAGCCCTAGCCAACTTTGCTTTCCAAAATATTTTACACTCATTGAATCTCATATCAAAAGATTGCTGTGCAATCATTGTCGCCCGTTCATTTGAAACCGGAGCGTGTGGAACATAAAATTCGAAGACAGCCTTCCCGTGGGGAGGAATCAATATAGCAATCTCCTCATCAGTTAATGGAAGACCATTTAAAGTTGAGATGACAAAAGTTTTGCCGGATGAGAAGGTTGAAAACCCACTTTTCCGATCAAGTGAGTACCCTTTTTTAGCATCCCACCAATACCTTCCTGGCCTTACTGTTTTAAACCATGCATATCGTGGAACTGATGAATTATTAATTGCTTCGCACCGATAATACAATACAGTAGATTCATTTTTATTCTTCTCTGCCTCCATACTTGGTTTTACGCGTTCTTCTTGCTCTTTAGTGAGCATATGACCAGCACTGTGCCGATCTGCTACAGCATAATCTGTACCGATTTCAGTCTGGATAGTCAAAGGTGTTTTTTCTAGCGAAACAAAAGAAGTGGATCGATATTCAATATCCTCGTCCACAAGGGTTGTATGTAGAATAGGAAGTACTCCATCTTCGAGATGACGGGTTGTACTCACTACAACTCCCTCTCCACGCCCAACCATATAGCCATATTCAGCAGGCTCTCCTTCCAACTCAGGTAACTCCAATGAAGATGAAGCATTACGAGGTCTAATAAGATTAATCTCACTCTTAGCATCAGTACGGTTATCGGATAGTTCAAATATCCGCATATCACGGCTGATGCCTAACCAAGTTGGGCAAGATTGATTTCGAGTATGCATGGCTGCAGACTCAAAACTTTCCTCAGCCTGCTCATCAATTTGCTGATACTTTGTTTTTAATCCAAGAAGATTTATGTATGTCTCTATTTGAGTATAATTGCGGGTATCCTCAGTAGTTGTTACAGCCACATTATACCCAGGGATGTAAATCGGATACTGACGATTCACATCCCTAAGAAAGAATGTAAATGGTTTTTTAGCAGTTCTAACTACTACACGAGTTGAATTGGAGCCAGGGGCATTTTGAGTATTGGCAATAATCAATTCTAGGCGAGCATCCCCTAAGAATTTAAATTCAAATGAATTGTCTTTTATTTTACCTTCCCCTTTAATAATGTTCAGTTTCACTAGTTGCCCCAACACAACTTCAATTGATCCTTTGGGTTGACTTTGATGCCACTCAATAACGATTTTCTGATTTGCATTCGTTGTAAGGGGTTGAGCAAAAACTCCCAAGGCACTTATCAGAAAAAAGCACAATGCTATTGACTGGAATTTATTTTTTTCCATATGCTAACAATAAACTGTTTACTTTATAAACAAAGCGAATTATCTTTAAAACGCAATGCTTGAAGTAAAGATATGTATTTATTGTAAGTTGAGTTTTTACTAAAGATGCACCTAGAAAAATCAATGGCATTTACTTTGTTATAAAGATGTTAGTTCTGAATCTAGTCAAAATGCTTCCCATAAATAAACTGTAGAAATTGTTAGTTTTTTAATACCTTGATTGTAATTTTATGATAAAGCTTATCCAATTTACTACTCTGTATGATGCCTCTATTTCATATCCATATTTGTTGTGCAGACAATTGAATGAATTATTAACCTTATGAGCGTGTTAAAAACTAAAAACAGGAATCTATATTTAATAACTGCCATTTCAGTTCTGCTATGTTTAATCCTCTTGCTAATGCCCCAAAAGCCATTAAAGAGAGGCCTAAGTAACTTTGTAAACACATTGATTGGAACCGGCAATGGACCCGATAATTACTCTCACGGTCATGTGCATCCCCTTACTACGATGCCAAATGGATTTACAATGTGGGCACCCATGACTATGATAAGCGACACTGCAAATTTCTATCGATATTCCGATAACAGTATACAGGGATTTACTGCCACTCATATTCCACATAGGTGGATTTATAGCTATGCTAGCTTTGTTTTTTATCCAGAGACAGGCAACTTGATTACCAACCCAGAAAAAAGAGCCATTCGTTTTGATCATCGGAATGAAATTGCAAAAGCTCATTATTACAGTGTAGAATTGAATAATGGTATACGAATAGAGATGACACCTACAATGAGGTCGGCTCTAATAAAGTTTACATTTCCCCCCGGAGATTCACATCTATTATTTGAGGGACTAACATCCGTAATGGTAAACAAAAGTGAAAATGCCATTACTGGGTATGTTGACCAGAATGCTCCAAGATTTTTTTTCTATGCAGAGGTTGATAAGCAGATTCAATCATTTGATTCAATTGGAAATGGAACAGCAAATATTAATTTTTTAATGAAAAGCCGTGAAAGTGTAAATATGAGAATAGGCACTTCCTATTTCAGTGTTGAACAGGCACGAAAAAATCTGAATCAGGAAATAGGGGCAAAGACATTTGATCAGATAAAAAATGAAGCAGAAGATATATGGAATACTAAGCTTGCCAAAATTGAAATAGAGGGTGCGGATGAAGATCAGAAAACTACTTTCTACTCAAATCTCTATAGGACAAAAATATACCCAAGTACATTTTGGGAAAATATCGGAGCGGAAATAAAACATATCAATCCTTATGGCGGTTTTTTTTCCGATAAACTATATGTAAACAACGGATTTTGGGATACCTATAAAAGTGCCTGGCCGCTCTATAGCCTGCTAGAGCCAGAATTAACAGGAGAAATGCTTGATGGATTTTTGAACTTTTATAAGGAAAGCGGGTTTATTCCTCAATGGTCGCACCCAGTAGATTATGATTATACTCCTGGAACTCACTCCGACGTGCTATTTGCAGATGCCTATATAAAGGGAATCCGAAATTTTGATGTTCAGAAAGCTTATGAGACTATGTTATTTAATTCCTCCCAGCCTTCTTCGAGAAGGAAAATGAATGGACGCTCAATTTTCATAGGGTATGTGCCCGATGATTTGCAGGGCGCCTCAGCTTCTTGGACACTCGAAGATGCGATCTGCGATGCAGCAATTGCCCGTATGGCTAAAGCGTTAGCAAAAAAAGATGATTATGAGTACTTCAGAAATAAATCGCTGAGCTATTCAAATATATTTTCCACCTCGGTCGGTGGATTTTTCAGAGGGAAAAATTTAAATGGTACATGGAGAACCGCAGATGCGAACTTCAAATCCAATAGATGGGGTTACGACTTTATGGAGGGAGCTCCCTGGCAATATCGTTTTTCTCCAGCATTTGATGCTCAAGGAATGGCAAATCTTTTCGGAGGAAGAGCAGGACTTACGCAAAAACTTGATGAGATGTTCACTGCTCCACGGGATTTTGATTATGGAATGTATGGACTTCCGATACACGAGATGCAGGAGACATATACTGCTAATATGGGTCAGTATTCTCATCCCAACGAGCATGACCACTATACCCCATACCTCTACAATTATACGGGTATCCCTTCAAAAACTGCTTTAAGAATCCGTTCTATTTTGACACAGCTATATAGTTCTGGAGTTGGAACGGGCGGTGGCTATCTGGGAGACGACGATAATGGCGGTATGTCGGGATGGTACATTTGGGGAGCTCTAGGAATAATGCCGACACCCGGAGCCAACTCCGAATATTTGATTGGCTCACCACTTTTCAACCAAGCAGTTATTAATTTAGCGCAAGGTAAAAAATTTGAAATAAGTACACTAAATAATAACAGTACAAATATTTATGTTCAGAGTGCAATATTGAATGGGAAAAACTATACAAAAAATTATATTACCCATTCTGATATAATGAATGGAGGAAAACTTATCCTAAAAATGGGCTCGTCGCCTCTTTCCAAATGGGGTACAAAGAGTGAAGATTTACCCTCTTCAGTTACAGCAGGGTCAGAAATGCCCTATCCATTAAAGGATATTTCAGAATCGGGAACGATAAAAGATTCAGGAGGTTTTAATAAGGAAAATGCATTTGATAATTACGCCATTTCATTGTGGATTGCTCCATCTTCCTCTGGCTGGATTCAATACCAGGTTAAGCACCCGAAAGCTATCAAAATGTACACGATTACATCATCAGATAATGTTGACTATAATCCAAGGGATTGGATCTTGAAGGCTTCAAATGACGGTATTAACTGGAATACATTGGATACAAGATCAGACGAGCATTTTCTTTGGAAGTTTCATACTAGGAGTTTCTCAATACTCGATCATCAATTATATACTTATTTCAGACTTGAAATTAAAGCGAACAATGGTGGAACAAAAACCTCAGTGGGTGAAATCGAATTTCTTGGGTTCGCTTTGTAGCCTGAGGATATTTTGTGATTAAGACCTAAAGCTGTAATTAGTCGCCCCTCAAAAAGTTTGTTTAGGCGATTTGTAAAAAATAGGTGTTTTGTGCCCTTGAATAAAAAGTGCTTGAAATGGTCAACATCGGCCGTTAAAAAATCAAGGCTGTTTGAGCCAGCACAACCTATAAAGTAAC
>CANJNY010000228.1 GCA_947475715.1 Prolixibacteraceae bacterium | reverse complement strand
TTACGGGTAATCATCCGGATGATCTGGTCGCGGCCACCAATTCCTTCCTTGATCAATTTCACCATCCCCTCTTTTAAATACTGCATTCCAACAGGCAACTCACCTTCGCGGTAGACAAAATCATTCTTTTTGTACCGCCTGACTTCGTGAGATTTTTCAAGTATAGCCTTCTCCTCAGGTTTCAAAAGATTGAAAATACAATCCTCACCCACAAACGGACTTTCGTAGAAGTGACCTGAATCCAACATTTAGTGTCTGATTAACTGTTATAAAACATCAAAATTATAAATTTTATCGAATTACATGGCATATTTTGCAACTAGAGGCATCTTACGTCCAAAACCAAACGCTTTCGACGACACACGCAGGATCGGAGGAGTCTGAAAACGTTTGTATTCATTGCGGTTTACCAACAAAATTGTTTTACGAACTGTCGCCTCATCAAAACCCGAAGCGATAATCTCTGCAGGGCTCTTTGCAAGTTCAATATAATCAAATAAAATTTTGTCCAGAATTTCATAATCAGGCAACGAATCAGAATCCTTCTGATCGGGCCTAAGTTCCGCCGAAGGGGGTTTGAGAATCGTGTTGAGGGGAATTACTTCGGCCTCGCGGTTAATATACCTTGCCAGTTCAAAAACATCGCTCTTGTAAACATCCCCAAGTACCGATAAACCACCGTTCATATCTCCATAAAGGGTCCCGTAGCCAACTGCAGACTCACTTTTATTGGAGGTATTGAGCAGGATATGTCCAAATTTATTCGACAAACCCATCAATAAGGTTCCGCGGATACGGGCCTGGATATTTTCTTCTGCCAGATCGTTCACTCTGCCCACAAAGAGAGGTTCAAGAGTCTGGTCAAATGCATCTACAATGGGGTGAATTTTCAGAATATCGTATTTTACCCCCAGGTTATCTGCCAGTTTTACCGCATCATCAACGGAATGATCGGAGGAGAATTTCGACGGCATTAACAGCACATGGATATTTTCTGCCCCAAGCGCCTTTTCTGCCAGAGCAAGGGTAACCGCCGAATCGATGCCGCCCGAAAGACCCAGTGTAGCACTCCTAAATCCGGTCTTGCTGAAATAATCACGGATCCCAAGCACCAGGGCATCATAAATTTTGGCAATCATGCCGCTTTCTGCCTGGACATTTTGTGCCTCTCTCTTATCTTCGGTATCGATAATCGCGAAATCGGGTGAGAAATAGGACATCTCCCGGACGATCTTTCCTCGATTATCGACAAACAACGACCCTCCGTCAAAAATCAGTTCGGTCTGTGCCCCCACCTGATTGACGTAGATGATCGGTACCCTGTATTTTTTCGCATTATCCAACAGAATATCTTTTCGGAGTTTTGCCTGATTATACGAAAAAGGGGAAGCCGAGAGATTGATAATCAGATCGGGCTGTTGTTTGCAGTATTCAGCAACGGGACATAAGGAATAGAGATTTTCGCGGCCAAAAGCGCTGAATACAGGCTGATTATACCACAGGTCCTCACAGATCGTAACGGCTAATTTTAAACCGTTCAATTCGATAAGATTGAAGTCCCGGTTGGGTTCAAAATGGCGGTACTCATCGAATACATCATAAGTTGGAAGGAGCGTTTTACTATGAATACTCTCAATGATCCCATCTTTGAGAAAGTAGGCCGAATTGAAAAGTAGCTTCCCGTTGGGCGAATGATTAATACTCGGTGCTCCGACTAAGGCAGCAATTCCATGACAATGTGCAGCGATGCGATTGACCGAGTCGATGCACTTGTCAATAAATTCACGACGCTCCAATAAATCATTTGGATAATAACCACATACGGCCAGCTCCGAAAAGACAACAAGATCGGCACCCTGCGTTTTTGAAGTCTCAATACATTGAATAATCTGTTCCCGGTTTGCCTCAAAGTTACCAATATGGTAATTTAACTGAGCAAGTGCAATCTTCATGAAAATATCTTTTAAAATACAAAACCTAATCTAAGCCGGAGTATATTCAAGGAGGTGTTTTCCTTTATCCCCGGATTCTTAGTAAAATCACTAAACGCATCTGAGTAAATCAAACCTGCGGTTAAGGCATCTCCCCTACCCAGATCATACTCCATACCTGTTCCAATATTAAGACCAATATTAAAAAACCGGACCTGGTGTTTCTCTGCAATTTCCTGAAATGAGGCGTTATCGCTTGTCAAAACCGACTTAATATTTAACCAGTTTGATACTCCAAGCTGTGCAAAGTAGCGCATTCGGTTAAAATTGCGCGTTCTCATCTTTAAAGCAAGGGGAATCTCAAGATTAGTCAGATTAAATTCAACCGCAGTTCCAACCCGAACCGGTATTTCATTTATCTGAACTGGCAGGTTATAAATAATCGACCCACCATCTTTACTCAGGGTCACCCCTGTAACAATCATATAATTATCCGAGTTAATGAAGATATCTCCTTCAATGCCAAATCCATATCCAATAAATCCCTTCCCGTTACGGATGTGTTTCCCATCGGAGGTCATCCACGACATCTGTGGACTGGCAATTAAAGTGATGTCATACTTCTTTTGCCCAAAACTAAACAGCATAACCAGGAGTAAAAAGAAGGACAACAAGAGTTTTTTCATTAACCTAAAATTTTAAATATAGTTTCACGCTCATTTTATACTTTTGCACCAATCAATTTAACAAATATAGTTAAATTTTAAAGTGGTAGTCTATGTCTAAAGTTTTCTCTCTGCTTTCCCTGATGCTGATTCTGATCTGTTGCCAAACAAACCCATTGAAAGTTGATGTTTCGGGTATCGATTTAACGATTACCCTGAAGCGGCTGGATCAGGATATTTTCAAGGTTACTGCCGATAATATGAGGTTGAAAATTCCTGAACTACAACAGAAATATGGTTCATTTTTTGATGCCTATAATCTCAATGTCCTTGCGCTGGGTGATCCCGCTGATCCGATGTATGCCAGCTATCTGAATACTTTTCTTAAAGATTCGGTTAGGATCGCTACAGGCATGAAAATAGATTCCGCCTTTAAAGATCTGACAGTCATACAAAAACAGATTGAAGAGGGTTTCAGGCATTACAAATATCATTTTCCTGACAGTAAGATCCCGCAGGTAATCACCATCGTCTCGGGATTTAATCAGTCGGTAGTGATGACCGATGATGCGATCGGTATCAGTCTTGACAATTATCTTGGTGCCGATTGCCCATTTTACAAGAGTCTGGCACTTCCGGCCTATAAACGAGAGCATATGAGCGCTGAAAAAATCCCGACAGATATCCTTTATGCCTGGGGAATCTCTGAATTTCCATTTGACGAGCGGAATAACAACCTCCTTTCGCAGATGGTTTATCAGGGTAAGATGATCTATTTTATGGATGCAATGTTTCCTGATCAGCCGGATCATCTGAAAATCGGGTATCAACCTGAAAAATTGGAGTGGTGTAAAAAAAATGAAGCAGCCATGTGGACCTACCTCATAGAGCACAAACTATTATTTAGTTCTGACCGGATGAATATGATCCGATTAATAAATCCCGCACCGTTTACCTCGATTTTCAGTGCCGATTCACCCGGCAGAGCCGGAATCTGGATCGGATGGCAGATCGTGAAAAAATACATGAAAAAGAATCCGCGGATCACCCTCCCCCAACTAATGGCTGACAATGATTATCAAAAAATACTCAATGAATCGGGGTATTTACCGGAGGAGTGAGGCCTCGGCTTGGCGAGGGGCACGACCGCACGAAAGGACGGGGAGAAAAAGAGATGGGAAGACGGGGTGATGGGGAATGAATCATTCAGTAATACTGGCAGTTAAAAACCCCGCAGGCATTACAGGATTATAGCAAATACCGGTTTAATCCATATATTGCAAATAAAATTCTGGACCCATCACGCTATATTTTAGTAGAATAAACCCACACCCCTGCAAACTTCACCCATTATTGTCATTACCCCTTTTTTCGCACCCTGAATTAGGTTGCTCCAGACCCGCACGGGCTTACGAACTAAACCCGTGAAAAATTTTATCCAAGACTTAAACAATTTTTGATTGAAATCTGTTTACTGAAAATAATTTTATCCATAATAGGCGATTTCAGAGGCTAAGGACTAAATATCTTACAATGTATGCAATAAATAAAGCAAATATTTGATGTTAAATTATTTAGATATTCGATTTAATTTCTGAACAATAGAATGACGCGAAATCTGGCAGACCATCTAATTACCCATTTTAATGAATAAAAAGGATAACGAACTTAAGAATAAATTTACTAGTAATCGAGCATGAGTTTTTTCGATATAATGATGTTAACGGGGGTTTTTCTACTGCTGGCTTTTGCACTGCAGCTGTTTGCCTACACCAAAGGTAATTTGCTGCTCAACAAACTTCTCGGGATTATATTCCTTATCCGTGGTGTTCAGGCTCTTTTCTTTCTAATGGTCTCCATGGGAATTAATACCCATATGATTTATGTATTCAGTTTAGTACCTGTCATTATGTTTATGGCTCCACCGGTAATTTATCTCTATATTCGTTCATTTGTGTACGACCAGTCAAGTCTTCGTCGCATCGACCTGATCCATTTTATTCCTGTTATTCTTGTTATTCTTAATTTTATCCCATTTTTTGCAGCCCCCTTATCTCTTAAATTGGAGATGATGAGGGAGAATATACTGGATAGTCAGTTTTCATTTCAAAAAGATTTGCTTTTTATCCCAATTAAGGTCCAGTTTCTCCTTCGTTCAATAATTCTGATGATTTATCTGTTGTTTGCCTGGAGAATTGTAATTCATGCGGTATCGGATAGGGGGAGAAAAATGCATTCCATTGAAAAATATTTCTTGATCTTTTTTTTAGGACTAGCTACCTCACAAGCCATTAATTCGTTTGGGACAACACTTTTTATCTTACTCTTTAAAAATCCACTCAATAATGTAATCCATAATCCGGGATTAATGGTTCTCCATACGGCATTGATGTTTCTGTTTATTGTCTGGATTCTGCGGCATCCACTAATTTTATATGGCAACATGCATTATACTGTCAATAATGGCGATAATCTAACAGAAAATATAATTCCGGAGGTTATTCCGAATGAATCCGATGATTCGGCGTCAGAGACAAAATATCTCTTATCCGATTATCAGGCAGCTATTTATAATGCGCGTTTAAACAAATGTATGGAGAAAGATAAGCCATTTCTTAATCCGGAGCTAAACATTCAATTACTAGCCAGCAAGATCGATATTCCGATTCATCACTGCTCCTTTTTGTTAAATCAGGTTTTAATGAAGAGCTTCAGAGATTATGTGAATGGCTTTCGTATCTCCTATTTTATTGAGGTTTATAATCAGGATCCGAAAAAATACACCATTGAGTTTTTGGCTCAGGAAGTTGGCTTTCGAAATCGCGGTACTTTTAATGTTGTTTTTAAAAAAGAAACCGGATCTACCCCCAGTGAATATTTTAATCTTTAAAAGTTGTTTTGGGCCGAGGGCCGAAGAATCTTTTTCGTTGCTCTGAAAGAGCCAAATTTGAATCGAAGATCAGCGAAGCTAATAACCGTGGGTGCCAACCCACGGAGGCGTGGGGCAGCGCAGCGCAGCCCTGAAAGGGTTGAACGATAGCCTTATAGAAAATACCGCTCATCAATAGTGGTGCCATTCCAGTAACAACCTTACTGATTAATACTTTATTGGTTCAACCACTTCGTGGCTGGGACATAGCGGGGAGTTAGTCTTCCCCCCGGTTCCGCAAGCTTCACCGGGGGTTATTCAAATTGGGCCACGCCGTGGCGGAAACATCACGGGATATCGCATACCTCCTCGTTTATTCCCTTAGCTGATGAAGGGGGTTATTCGCTCCGCTGATCTTCGATTCAGAGTGGGCCACGCCGTGGCGGAAAGTGGATGGGATTTGGTAGCTGATGACATGTTTTTTTCGTTGCTCTGAAAGAGCCAAATTTGAATAACCGTGGGTGCCAACCCACGGAGAGAATGGTGCGCACGATCCAGCCCTGAAAGGGTTGAAC
>CANJNY010000227.1 GCA_947475715.1 Prolixibacteraceae bacterium | reverse complement strand
TATTTATTGGAACCTTCGAATTGTGTGGATTGATATCACTTGAACCATTTATAGTTTATGGCGCAAAAAGACAAACTGAACAAGGTAAAATCGCCTTGTTTGATGATTTCAGAATACACCTTTCTCAATTGAAAATCTAATACTACTCGAATAGTTTTAATTCTTCTTAGTCCTGTTGATCGGTCTCCTCCTTCTTGAGTTTCTTCACATAGTAGGCAGAAATCCCGATCGAGATAATCGCGAAAGCGAGAAAGGCTAGAATTCTGAAAATAAGATCACTCTTTGCCATATCAACAAGGAAGAGGTAAAAGGCAGAAACAAGCAAATTTCCCATCCCCATCCACCGGTACTTAATGCTTTTTATCAAAATGCTTAAACCGAAATAAATTCCTGCAATACACAGCCAGGTGACGGTAATGTATTGAGCCGGCAGACCTTTATGTGTGGCATACAATAAGGAGAAAAACAGCGTAAACAGATAGATATTCCGGATAAAGTCGGTTTTGATATTTAACCGCTCTTTTTGCCAGTTAATCAGACGTGCGGATAAAAATGCGACAATCGGCACTGCGAAATTAACCGTATTCAAAACACCAGAAGTACTGTAATAACCTATTGCTATAAACAACAGTAGGAACGTATTCATCAGTGTTATAATGTGCGACCGGTACCAAAGTGCAAGAACAAGAACAAGGAAGCTTTGACAAATCAGCATTAAGAACGAATCTGGGAAGTAATATGTCCCGGTTATTGTTACGCTTATGGCAAAGAATCCAAATAAAGCATAAAGTGCCGGAGAGTATTTCCACTGAGAATAAAGCTTCAGTAAAATCGAATATCCAATGCTGTAGATTGAAATTGTCAACAAAAAAGGGATATAGGACTTCGGAAAATGGAGTATGACCAACGCGAGCATTAAAACAGAATATCCTAAACCTGAAAATAAAATGGTTAACAGTATTGAATAGTCAGGGAATGACTTCTCCTGTTTTCTGAAAGCAACCAGAGAATAAACTGCTGCGGTCAATGAAAAATAGAGGAATGCAAAGTGGAAATCTGAATTATTAGCCTCCTTACTTAACCACGGGTGATCTTTAAATAACCAGATCAGGTAAGTCAAATAAGTAACACATAAAAGATAAATCATCGGTTTCCACCAGTTATATCTCCAAAACAGGTAGACTCCAGCTCCGGTTGTGGCGAGTGAAATCAGAAAAAACAGCTGCGTCTTATCCCCGGCAAAGGCGGTGATCATCGCCATAGTATAACTAATTCCCAATAAAACAACCGAATGATTTTTTATAGCCAGGTAAAATTGATACCCAACAGCGCTTAACAATATCAAAATTGCAAATGGCACATTAGTCAGCAGCGGATTTTGGGTGTAAAAATGGAGCCTCAGCAGGATGAAATAGAGAATTATAAATCCGAATAGGTAAAACATGCGCGACATGTACGAAAAACTCTTCCGGAAATTACGCGATAAGAGGAAAACACCCGAAACACTGACTGCTCCAACAATCAACGAAATCAACGGTTTGCCCTGGTCATTAAAATATTGCCACAGAAAGACAATGGCAAAAAAGAACACAATATTTCCAAGCCATGCCAGCCCATATTCACCCAGCTTGGTTTCAAAGAGAGAGCTGATCGAGATATTCACATCCGAAAATTCCTCCTCTACGGGAAACGTAGTGTTGATATTTTTTACTTCTTTTAGTTGTTCTCTACCCAACTCCAGTTGTTGAATCCGGTCTTCCAGCAGATCGAGACGAAACAGAATCTTACCAATATCCTCTTTATTTAAGTCATCAAAATCCATTATGAACTCCTTTCTTTATTCGTGACTGGTTTCGATCTTCCTCCACGGTGGCAGGAGCCATAGGAGAAATGACAAAATAAGGAATGGAATAATTAGCCAGGTAGCAGCCATTAAATACCCTTCCATCCCAATAAGACCGGTTTTAAAGGTTGTATAACCATAGAAGCTTTTAGAAAACAGTTGCCCGCCGATCACTACATTCCAACGCATAAAGAAGATGCCCATCAGAACAAGAATTGGAAGGATAATGTAAATCACTTTCCGTATTTGTGGTTTTGGCTTATAGAATTGTAGCGTCCCTAAAGTGAGCAATGGAACAATAGTGCCCAATAAACCCTGATAGATAAACAGGGTATAGAAAAGCTTTCCAAAAACCAGAGCATGCAAGGCTTCAAAGGATTCTTCGGCTACGTAAATCCGGTGAATCTGATCTAATCCTTCAAGTGCAAAATCAATAATAAGTATGTAAAACAGATATTTAGCGATTGTGTCCAGGCAATCCATATCGAGCAATTGTTTGCGGATTTTGGTAAGGACAATGTAGATTATCATGACTAAGGCAATTCCCGATACCATCGCCGAAAAGAGAAATATCACCGGCATCAGCACAGTCGACCACCATGGGTTGGCCTTGATGGATCCAAAAATAAACCCGACATAACCATGAAGTAAAAACGCCGATGGTATTCCAATCACGGTGACGATATATCCTATCCGGTCATCCAAGGCAACAGCCTTAGGGGAAATGTCAGTCGTCCAGAGCGATAGTAATTTATATAAAAATCGTTTGACCCCTTTTGACTCGTTTCCCCAAATGACCATATCACGTCGATAGTCAAACCAGATCTCCAGAAACAGAACAACCATCAGGTACCACAAATAGACAAATCCAAAGATGGCCATTGCCGAGCTGGAGTGTGGGGTGATCATGATTTCATAAGCTCTGAGCGGCTTACCCAGATGGCTGACCAATGGCATTGTGGCAACTAGCATAAATGAAAAAGCGGTCAGCAAGGCAATGCCATAGGTGGGTTTCAGTACTTTGATTTTAAAAATCCGTTCCAGGGAGGCCAGGATAAAGGCTCCTGCAACCAACCCTGTAATATACGGATAGAGGACAATCAGGATACTCCAGTTGAGCTCAATCTCATTGGGATAAACATATCCTTCAATCTTGGATAGAACTTCGTATAGATTTTGTAAATGATCTTCCATATTATCTGACCTCCGGGCTTAATGCGTTATAAAATAATTTTGAACCAGTATTTAAATGGGGTTTAACCACCATGCAGGTATGGTTTTTCAGGAAATAATTTATTTTGCTTCCCGGATCATTCAGGTCACCAAAAATCCTTGCCTCAGTGGGGCATATTTCGAAGCATGCGGGTTGTAATCCGTGTTTTAACCGGTGAAAGCAGAGTGTACATTTATCTGCTGTCCCTTTTTCAGGATGAATATAGCGGCACCCGTAAGGGCAAGCCTGAACACAATACCTGCAGCCGATGCAGTAATTTTCATCCACGAGTACAATGCCCTCCTCTGTTTCGAAGGTGGCTCCAACCGGGCAAACCTGGGTGCATGGTGATTTGGCGCAATGGTTACACATTTTGGGGACAAAAAATGACTTGTAGATCTCTGCGTCAGGTACCGATTGTTTAAATCCATCGACTCCACCGTTTGGAGATTCAACTAAGATCGATCCATCGTTCTTAATTGTATATTGCTCGACCCATGAACGGAAATAGAAAGGATCTGAAGGTACATTATTCTCTTGCTTGCAGGCATTGGCACATTTCCCGCAACCGATACATTTCGTGATGTCGATTCCGATTCCGTACCATTTTCCTTTAGCGCCCGGTGCTTCAGCGGCAAACAGAAGGCCATCATAAGGTGTCAGGGCAGAGGCTATAGCGACCCCGCTGGCCAGAACTGTTCCGGCTTTGAAGAAATTTCTTCTTGAGAGTTGGGTTGAGTCTTCGTTCATGGTTGATGAGGATTATGACAATCAATACAATTTGCTGGTTCATTGGCTTTTAAATCGGGCGGATTGTGTTCTGCCAGATCGATCTGACGCACCATGGTGGTGTTGATGGTATCAAAAAGAATTTTGATTCTTGCTGCATTTTTTTGATGACATACTCCGCAATCCTTTCGCTCTCCGGGCTTATTCAGTTTTAAGGAATCCGGCAATTCGCCCACCTTAAATTGTCCGGCAAAAAGGGAGTGTTTCAAGCCGGGTCCGTGGCAAACTTCACACTTTAGATTCTTATGAAATCCTTTGTCTTTTTCCGTTCTTATGGTCCTGTGACATTTTGTACAGCTGTCAGCAACGGTGTAATGCATCGGCTTCAGCGTATTTTCATAAATTGCATCAGCCCGAAAATGTCCCAGCTTCCCAAAAGAGCTTGGTTTTAATACCTGACGCATCACCAAAAACAATACTATGAAAATAGCAAATACGCCTAAAAGGCGTTTAATGTGTTGTGGCATGGTAAGATTGTTTAGAAAGTTATTGCACAAATCTAATTCACAACTTAACAAAATCAAAATAATCGAATAATTTATATTGATTATTAATAACTTATAAGTCAGTTGTTTAGATTCATTAAAAATACTTTAAGCTATATTTTTGAACAGATTAATTTAGATTTGGAAATTTCAGGAAAGATCAATAATGGAAGTGGAATTCAAAAATCTAAAAACACCATTTCAAACGAACTATAAACTCTGAAAAAAGTTATTTTTGCATTTTGTCTAAATCTAAATATAACCTGTTTAAAAGAATCAAACTTTATTATTATGCCTGCTCCTAAGTTAATCTTATTTGTTGTTAATACCTTTTTGCTCTTCCATCCTTGTTTTGCCGTGAATGAAGAATCCTCTTCTCCGAAGCATTATGTTTGTTATAGGAGTTCCCATCCACTCAATATTGATGGAAATGCTTTAGAGCCTTGCTGGCAAAAAGCAGTATGGACAGATGATTTTGTTGATATAATTGGTGTGAAGGGAATCACTCCGCTTTTTAAAACCAGGGCTAAAATGGTTTGGAATGATGATTTTCTTTATGTGTTTGCAGAGATTAGTGAACCCCATATCTGGGCGAATGTTAAAAATCGCGATGAGACAATCTTTGTGGATAATGATTTTGAGGTTTTCATTGACCCCGATGGAGATACCCATCATTATTATGAATATGAAATGAATGCCTTAAATACGCAATGGGACTTGCTGCTGACCAGACCTTACAGGGATAGTGGTAAAGCTGTAACAGCCTGGAATTGCGATGGTCTGATGTCTGCTGTTCAAATTGATGGCACAATCAATAACCCGCAGGATATTGACAGGAAATGGTCCGTCGAGATTGCTTTTCCGATGAAATCATTGATCGATTCAGTAACAAGGATTCCTGTAAAACCGGGAGACCAGTGGCGGGTTAATTTTTCGAGGGTAGAATGGCAAACTATTATTGAGCATGGTAATTATGTAAAAGTTAAAAACCCGAAAACCGGAAATCCTTTGCCAGAAGATAACTGGGTGTGGTCACCTCAGGGAGTGGTCAATATGCATTGTCCTGAAACATGGGGATATCTCCAGTTTTCGGACCTGGTGGCAGGTAAGGGTACAACTTCGTTTGTTGTAAATCCGGAGGAGGCTGTAAAGGATGAACTGCGTATGCTATTCTTTGGTCAACAGAAATACAGTGCGCTCCATCATCACTATGCTGATAAAATTGGTGATTTATACGATTCCCAAAATGCATTACCGGAATTTAAGTTCAATCCAATATTAAAAGGTGGACTAAAAGGGTATGAATTTACCGCCCGGTATCCTAATTCATCGAAAATATGGCACATCATTGAAACCGGCAGAGTGTGGGCAGAGGAGAAATAATAAATGCAAAATGTAAAAAGCAAAGTGCAAAGTGCAAAAGGGTCGTTTGAATGGAATGGGTAATATGAATTTTAAAGACTTAAAGAAGTCCCATTGTCGCCGCTATATGGTTCAAGATTTTTAAACCAGCGGTTTTAACAAACCAATGGTGCTCCTACGTTAATCTTACATTAGCCATGTAACGGTGAAAGTATGGTAAAGATATATATCAATAGGAATCTAAAGCCGCTTTGCGGCGACAGAACGAATAAATCCCCTGGCTGTACACAACATTTATTTAGATATAATTAGTTAAATCTAATTTAGGTTAATTAAATCCTTATAATTAAATTAAATTAACCATTAACCATTAACCATTAACCATTAACCATTAACCATTAACCATTAACCATTAACCATTAACCATT
>CANJNY010000226.1 GCA_947475715.1 Prolixibacteraceae bacterium | reverse complement strand
TGAATTTGGTGCCATTTTGGTGCCTTGGTGTTTTGGTGGCGAAAAGTTTTTTTTAACTTAAGATTTAAAACTAAGTAAAACATCTTTTTTTCTTATGACTTAAGTCAAAATTATATTCGTATTTCTTGAACATTGAGAAAAGAACAACCATAGTTAAATCCAGTGTTATGTCTAAAAAATTATACTGATAAATAAATTCAAAAACTGTTGTCTACCCAACAGTTTTTTTCGTAACTTGCAGGGAATTAGGAGTTCCTGCCAATACCTATAAACAGATGTTTTTCAGAAGAAAGCAGCCGAATAATACCCGAAACGTAATTCTCAATAATTACGTTAAATTCAGATCGTCTATTTATGGACGGGTTGTTTTAATCATCACCTGGCTCTCCGTTTTTCTCTTTGTCTCCTTCACCCTTATTTTCAAATCGGTGAATGAGCAATACCTCAACACCATTATTCGCCAAAACGGAAATAATATAGGATCAATAGTTGAAGGAGCTTTATATCATTCAATGCTTGAGAATGATAAAAGTTCCCTGCGAAATACCCTTGACATTATCAACACCCTTCCCGGAATTGATGAGGTAAACATGTACGACAGCAATGAAGAGCTTGTATACTCTTCATTTTCAAATGAATCAGACAAAAAACACAGCGACCCGAATTGCAAAGGTTGTCATCCGAATATTAAAACGATGTTCTCACAGAAGGAGAAATCGTATAAGATAATAACAGTCAACAGTGACTGCGAGATGAATGTCAATGACAATGGAAGCAGGCATTTGCTCATTAAGTCGCCCATCTTAAATGAGAAATCATGTTCAGTCAGTTCTTGCCATGCCCATAACGAATCGGAGGTATACCTTGGATCACTGATTATTAAAATTCCCCTGGAGATACAGGATGCCGCCATAAAAAAATCGTCAACAGAATTCTTCCTGCTTGCGATACTTGCGACAGCACTCTTTTCGCTTGTATTACTATTCTTTACACGAAAGAAGATTAAGGATCCCTTAAATGCTTTGGTCAATGTGAGCATAGCCGTTGCCAACGGCGATAAAAGCACCCGAATTGAGATCAAACCCAATCAGCTCGATGATATGAGGGTGGTTTCTCAGGCCTTTAATGATATGCTTGACAACCTTCATACTGCCACCCTTGAATTAGAAAACTGGTCACAACAGCTTGAATATAAAGTTCAAAAAAAATCAGAAGAGTTAGGTGCTGCTCAGCACGAATTAATACATGTCGAACGTCTCGCCTCACTTGGAAAATTATCTTCATCGGTGGCACACGAAATCAATAACCCTTTATCCGGAATACTGATTTATGCCAAATTATTATACAAGCAGGTAAGCAATCCCGAATTATATGCCACAAAGCGGGAATCGATGCTTAAACATCTGAAGCTTATTGAAAATGAAACTAAACGTTGCGGCGATATCGTTAAAGGGTTACTCGATTTCTCCCGAAAGGATCAGAATGATTTTGAGCCAAGACATCTGCACGAGATTCTTCAGGAGACCTTTGAGTTGATGTCTCATCCGATCAGAATCGCTAATATCAGCTTTAAAACCGAATTTTCAGCAGTTTCTGACTATATTTATTGCAATCCGAATCAAATAAAGCAGGCCTGTGTGGCTCTGCTTGTAAATGCCTCTGAAGCAGTAGTTGAAAATGGAGAGATTCTGATCAAAACAAGAAACGGGGATGAAGATTCAATCTGTTTTGAAATCGCCGATAACGGACAAGGGATTAGTTCAGCGGATATTCCTCATATATTCGAGCCCTTCTTCTCTACCAAGACCAACGTAAGCGGCATTGGCCTGGGGCTTGCAATTGTTCATGGAATCATACAAAACCATAAAGGAAAAATTCAGGTTAAGTCAGAGCCCGGAAGCGGCACTACCCTTTCGGTAACATTACCATTGATTAAAAACTAAAGGAATTACGAATGGCGAAAAAACTTTCAATTTTAATCGTTGACGATGAAGAGTCTGTAAGGGATTCATTATACAACTGGTTTATAGAGGACGGCTATCGTGTTGAATGCGCCGAAAATGCAAAAAAAGCGTTAACCCTGCTGGAATCTGATCAATTTGACATCATCCTGGCTGATATTAAAATGCCCGGAATGGACGGACTGGAGATGCTCCGGAGGATAAAATCGATCAAACCCGATTCCATAGTTATTGTGATGACCGCCTTTGCCACGGTTGACACCGCGGTTAAAGCTTTAAAAGATGGCGCTTATGATTATGTAACAAAGCCATTTGATCCGGATGACCTAACCCATTTGATCCGGAATGCCACCAGGCAAATTTCACTCGAAGACGAAAATGAGAATCTCCGTAAAAAAGTAATAACCCTTGAGAATGTCGAAGATCTGATAGGTTCCAGCGAAGCAATGAAGGACCTGCTTCGGGAAGTTGAGAGTGTGGCACAAACCAACTCTTCGGTTATCCTTACCGGCGAAAGTGGCACCGGCAAAGAGCTCGTGGCACGTGCCATTCATGCCAATTCACCGCGAAGATTCTTTCCATTTGTAAGTGTTCATTGCGGTGCTTTAACTGAAAGCTTGCTTGAAAGTGAATTGTTTGGTCACGAAAAGGGGGCATTTACAGGGGCGATGTACAATCGTAAGGGAAGATTTGAAATGGCCGACAACGGCTCAATCTTTCTGGATGAAATAGCCACAATATCCTCCAAAATGCAGGTTGAACTCCTTCGGGTATTGGAATCCAAAACATTTATCCGCGTGGGAGGAAACAAAGAGATGAGCTCAGATTTCAGGGTCATCTGCGCCACCAACAAAGATCTGAAAAGCATGGTTGAACAGGGAACATTCCGTGAAGATCTTTTTTACCGGCTTAATGTGGTCAACATTCATATTCCACCGCTGCGTGACCGGGTTGCAGATATTCCATTACTTGTTGATTATTTCATCAAAAAATACTGCACCTCGATGAACAAGCCACCCGCCGCGATCGACGTCTCAGCCTTGAAAAGATTGCAGGAATTTAATTATCCCGGAAATATCCGCGAGCTTGAAAATATGATCGAACGGGCCATCGTAGTTGGCGACGGAAAGCGGATCACCCTCAAAGACCTCCCATTGGAGAAAACTATTGTCAATAGCTCCACTGAAAGTCTGGATGATTTTGAACGAGCATTTATCTTCCAGATACTCCAAAAATACAGCTGGAATATTTCACGGGCTGCCAAAGCTTTGAAAGTGGACCGGGTCACTTTATACCATAAAATCAGGAAATACGATCTAAAACCTTTGGATCAATAAGAATTCATAATGAGTTTGCCAAACATTACCTTAATCTCCTTTGGGTTTTTTGAGCAAGATTTTCTGGAACAAATCGCCAAAGCGGTACAAACGGAATTTGGCTTACCTGTAAATGTCAGGGAGGGGCATATCGACCTCGGGGAGTATTACGATCCGGCACGAAGCCAATACAACGCAAACACGCTGATTAACGTTATCGATTCGATGAAATTCCCTGAATCGGTTAAAATCCTGGGGTTATTTAATGTTGACCTTTTTATCCCTATCCTTACCTATATCTTTGGCCAGGCCTATTTAAGCGGCAAGAGTGGTATCGCATCGACATATCGTCTTAATAACGAGCGATATGGAATGTCACAAAATGAACAACTGCTGCTCGAACGGACCAAAAAAGAGGTGATTCACGAATTAGGGCACACTTTTGGCTTAATCCATTGCGATAACCCAATCTGCGTAATGCGGTCAAGCACTTATCTGGAGGATGTGGATCAGAAGAAGCAGAACCTCTGCCATCGGTGCCAGGAGAAACTGAAGAATGAATAAACAATCTTAAAAGTGCTTTGATTTGCACTTTTAAGATTGTTTATTTTAAAAAAGACTATATTTGCAATTAAAAGAGCAATATAATGCACTATACCGACTTAATACAAACGATTAAACAGAGGAGAGAAATGCTTCAGGTTACGCAGGAGTTCCTTGCTGAACAATCGGGAGTTGGATTGCGAACATTGAAACAATTTGAAAGTGGCAAGGGTAATCCAACGCTTCAGACATTGCAGAAATTAGCCAATGTTTTGGGAATGGAAGTTTGTTTACAGGTAAGTAAACCGCATAATAATTTATGAGAAAGGCAAAAATATATTACAAAGGCGAGGAAGCAGGAGAACTCACTCAGCACGACGACGGTTCGTTTTCCTTTAGTTATGGTGATTTATGGCTGGCTGATCAGGATAAACCATCGATAAGTCTCACCTTGCCCAAAACAGTAAAAGAGCATCATTCCTATCATCTGTTTCCCTCTTTTTTTAATATGCTACCAGAGGGTTCAAACAAAAATGCCGTTTGTACAATGAGGCATTTAGATGAAAATGACTATTTTAGTTTACTTATTTCAACAGCCGGATATGACACAATAGGAGCGGTAACGGTAGTAAAAAATCAGGAATCGTTATGAGTATACCTGAGATTAAATATTGCCCGGGCACTTTGGCGAAAGGGTACAACACCTATAGCAGAACTTGTCTTAAACACATGTTTAATGGACGAAAAGTGAGCCATTTGTTACCCTACGAAACGCCAACGGCAAATACAGTCAGCTATGATCTGTTCCTGGAAAACAGGATGCGAATATCCATATCGGGAGTACAGGAAAAATTTTCGGTTATACTTGAAAAAAACAAACTTCGCTTGATTCATGAAGCAGAGCGAGGTACGTACATTCTAAAACCAATCCCAGGTACAGTTAAAAATGGAGATCAGATGCCGGCCAATGAACATTTGACGATGCAGATCGCCAGGCAAATTTTCGATATTGAAACAGCCGAAAATGCATTGATATTCTTTAAAAATGGGGATCCGGCATACCTTACGAAAAGGTTTGACGTAAGAGAGGATCTCAGTAAATGGGCAACCGAAGATTTTGCCACTTTGGCAGGTAGAACACCTCAGACGCACGGTGAGCACTACAAATATGATGGCAATTATTCAGAGCTTTTTGACCTGATGAAAAAGTACCTGCCTGCATTCAAAATGGAATTCCCGAAATTATTCAAGTTGTTGATTTTCAATTATCTGTTTTCAAATGGCGATGCTCACTTTAAGAATTTCTCCATATTGGAAACTCCTTTTGGAGATTTCCGATTGAGTCCGGCCTATGATCTGCTTAATACCAGAATGCATGTTGAAGATTCAGATTTTGCTTTACGGGATGGACTTTTACCTAAGAATATGGCCAAAGGGAGTATCATGGAACAATTATCGCTTTTAGCGGAGAAGGTTGAAATAAATACAAACCAGCTTCATAATATACTTGAATTAATGCTTTCAAATTCCGATAAAATTGCAAAACTAATCGAAGCATCCTATTTGAGTGAGCGTTTTAAACGTAACTACCATCAAGCGTATCAAACCAGATATAAAAAATTGGCGCAAAAATAAAATCCGTAAATTCATCCCCGACGACACCAATATCCCCGATCCGGAGAACACCCTCTCTTAGAAAAATGAGTATAATACCACCAATCCGGTGATTTGGATCGAGTGCCTATATTTTACGAAAAAAGGAAAATTATATGGAAACTGCACCAATTTGTTTAAGTATGACTATATTTGTATTATATTTCATACATTAAATGATATAAATCTAATTAATGACTGATATATCATACATAAAATGGATAGCTGCAAGCGATGTTTATTTGATAAAAAACTTAGGTTCTTTTATCAAATATAATCGTTTACAACAAAATAAAACACAGGTCCAGCTATCCAGGGAAGCAGGAATTGCAAGGTCAACCTTAAGTTTGTTCGAAAATGGAGAAAATACAAGTTTATTGGTATTTATTCAACTTTTACGGGCATTGAAGCTTCTGCAATTACTTCAGGGATTCCAGGTAACCCAGAGAATCAGTCCTATTCAGTTAGCTAAACTGGAAAAAGCGGAACGCCAAAGAGCCAGAAATAAAAGTGATAAGGAATCCAAACCTCAATCTGACTGGTAATGGGAAAAACGGCTACCGTAAAAATTTGGAATACAGAGGTTGGCGCCATTGCCTGGGATGAGGCCTCAGGAATTGGTGAATTCGAATTTGAACCCGATTTCCTTAAAAATAAATG
>CANJNY010000225.1 GCA_947475715.1 Prolixibacteraceae bacterium | reverse complement strand
TGATTGACAAAAAAAGTCTCCCTTAGGGTTCCCTTCTCTGGATTTTGGTTCTGAGATAAACAATAAAGCAAAGCAGTATTGTGAAGATAGATCATATCAGGTTTAGTAAGATAGCCTGTAGGTACTGATTCCTGTTTTAGAAGTAATAGCAAGTCAGACTTCTCAAGCAAATCAATAATTCGGAGCAGGATATCCCGGCTAACTCCGGTTTCCCGCGCCAATTCTGAAATATTAGGTTTAAAGGGAACGCTATCGGCAATAAAAGCCAGGATTCTCCGAATATTGACCAATGTACTGTATGAAAATCGCTCAATCGCCATCAGATCGTTTTCAATGATGACATTCACTGTATTCATTAAACGTTGTTCAAATTTTGCAGTAGGTTCGTTGAAAAATGGATAGACCCCACCATTTAAATATTCCTTAAAGACCGGAATAATCTGAATTTTTTGCTGAATCTCCCGCGCAATCTGAACATGATCCTTTAGTATTTCGCTTAATGTCCAACTTCCGATGTTTAACTTTCGGGTTAGCGCAAGATATTCGCGTATTGACATCGGCCCCAACTTGTACATTACCGCCCGGCGACTTAGATCAGCCTCTGCCTTATAGATTTGTAATGCTGAGGATCCGGAAAAAACTATTTTTAACTTTGGAAAGTTGTCATAAACATTCTTTAGTTCGGAGGACCAGGTTGGATAACGGTGTACCTCATCAATAAAAAGATGGCGACCTCCATTGATATAAAATTCCTCCGCAAGATCGAACAGATTGTTCTTCTGAAAATAGAAATGGTCCAGTGAAACATATAATGCAAGCGGACTAATTCCATATGTTCGACGAATATATTGAAGCATTAGTGTAGTCTTTCCTATTCCGCGAGCTCCGGTTATACCAAGTAACCGATCATCCCACTTTATGGATTCGTACAGGTATCTTGTAAAGTTTAAATTTACCTCTGCTATTAAAGCATCCGAATATCTAACCAGGTTTTGCATATCTTGTTGTTTTTACCCAACAAATATACTGCATAAATGTTGTTTTTGTACAACATTTATCGTGTGTTTTTGTTGTTTTTGTACAACATATCATTCCGGGAGATATTGTACAAAAACAATAAACCGGATTTATATGCTTTCGCTTCTCATGCCTTTTCACCCAATCCAAATCAGCAATACAGCAGCAAAAAGAGGGACTGATAAATTATCAAGACCATAAGGACTTACGAGTTCAACTAGGGTTGTCAAAACAGCAATGGAGAAAGAGAATTCAACAATCTCATGAAGTTCAAAATTAAAAGAATACAATGTCATCGCACTAATTACCAAAGCTGATGAAAAGAAAACCAGGGAGCCTAAAACAGTTTTCTCAAAGTCATAGCTTAATAGGATAATATTCCTGGTCCTGGATTTATAATATACCCCGGATAATCCCGCAAGGGGATCACTAAGTCCTAAAATCAAAACCGGCAGTACGAAAACTAACAGACTGTGCGACGCATTGGAAAGATAAAAGACGAGGTAAATGGCAACCGGAAGAATATAGCTACCCATCGTTTTCCGGGAAACTGAGTCGATAGAATTAAAGAAGCCCTGCCTTTTGCCGATAAACAGGGTGAGAAAGAAGAGTGCCCCCAAAAACAAGATATACCAATGCGAGGTGATCGTAAAAATAAGCATCAGGCTCGATAAACACGACAGCATATGGGCCATCTTTCGCGTATATTCCGGATTGATCTCAAAATGTTTATGTGCAAACTCACTCATGAAGATAATCCCTCCAAATCCGGTCATAAACAAAATTGTAATCAGCACCTGACTTATCATTAACTATAAATAATTAATTATTAGATACATAAATGATCCTGCAAAGATCAGGCTGTCAAATCGATCGAGGAATCCCCCATGACCCGGGATCAGTGCACTAAAGTCTTTTACTCCAAATTTCCGCTTCACAAAAGAGGCTGAAACATCGCCCAAAAAGGCAAAGGTTGCGATACCAAAGCCCAATAGAATAGCCTGATACCCATTCAAACCGGCTAAATCGTGCATTAAAACCGCAGTTAACATCGAAAAAAGATATCCACCCATTAAACCCTCGGTCGTTTTATTGGGACTTATTATAGGCAGTAATTTCCTTTTACCCAAAAACTGCCCCGTTAACTGACTAAAGGCATCAAAGGCAGAAACCAATGCCAGCACAAAGAAAATATGGTCTTTATCAAGTGTACTAAATCTGAAAAAAAGATAAAATCCAACCGAGGCAATAATTAGAGTTGCAATTCCAATTCCAGTTCTTCGGGTGATATAAATCAGCCTGAAAATTTCGTAATACCCGAAAACAATAATAGCCAGGCAGATATAGTGAAAATAGATTATTTTGAATATAACCGCGGCAAACAAACCATTAACAATAAACAAGTAAGTGAAATATTTCAGCCAGTTCTGGTTTTGCTCTGCCTTGGTTTTTTTCTTATTGATGATACGAATTACAAATGCTCCAAACAAAAAATAAACCACAAGAACCAGATAAAGTGCCTTCTCCATATTATTTATGTTTCAGTACCCAGTAAAGCCCCTTAAAATCAGATCTCATTTCGGATTTCAAGAGCATAATGATCATATTTTCGATTAATGAGGCAATACTAAAGATGATAACAGTATAATAAAAGACAGAATTAAAATCGAACACAAATAATACAAAGAAAAAGAGTCCCTGAAGATAGGCTCCAACCTTTGCCGAGTAGAGATGCATCCCCGGAAACCGGCGGAATTTGATCAATGAGATGACCATTATAATGAAATAAAAGGTCAGAAAGATTAAAAAGCTTTGGAAATAAGGGGCAAATTCCTCTAATTTGAAATAGACGACACCAAGAATTGCAAGAATTATAGTCCCGTCATCAGCCAGGGAGTCAAGCTTTGCACCAAACTCCGTTTGAAGGTGATAGATCCGGGCTATAGCTCCATCGAGAATATCGGTTATTAAATTAATAACCAATAATATAACAAACACCGACTCCCTATTTGTGAGTATAAAGAAGAGGACCACAGGAAAAGATAATAACCTGTACAATGAGAGTATATTGGGTATATTCAAATGCTTTTCTCTTTCAAATCCAAACATTTAGTAATATTATTAAATGATAACTATTTACTCTGTGTACCTCTGCTTTCTTCGTGTCTCCGTGGTAAATTTCCCTGATTCAGACCTGAAAAAATCATTCTATCTGATAAGTAATCTCCAGCTCAGTTGGCTCTCTATCAGGTTTTGCATAGGTTAACCTGGAGAGCCGGACTGTTTTATGGTAGCTGTCGAGACCACTGCATGTAATTGACTGCGCTTTTTCAATATCGAGAAAACCATCTTCGCACAGACAATTTTCCGGAAAGTTAATAAGCTGAATCTCACCGATCATTAGGGTTGTACCATTTAGTGCAATATCAATCCTTTCCTTAAACAGAACACCGAAAGAGACATTACTCTCCGCAACAAAAGGGGCAGAAAAATCATTTTTAAACTCTGAACTTAAACCTGTAGCATCAAATTCTGAGACCTCGCCGGGATAACGGGCGGAGGTCTGGTGCGCCTGTTTATAAATACCTTCGTTGATATGATTGATCGTATAAAAACCGGTCTCCAGGATATTTTCGAGGGTGTGCCGCTCCACTGAATCAGGTCTTATTATAAAGGCAACCAGCGGTGGATTTGCCCCTAAATGAATAACCGAATTAAAGATCGCCAGATTTGTCTGCCCTAATTTATTGACGGTGCCAATAAGACAGACGCTTTTAAATCCGCCCAGCGAATTGATAAGTTGTGCCCTCTTACGTTGTTCCCAATCTTTGAGATCAGCAAATGTGACTAATGTTGTTTTTCCCTTATCCATTTTTCAGTGTATTCATTCCTCCGTCAATAGCCATAACCTGGCCGGTTACCCAGGAGGAATCCTCCAGAAGTAAAAAGACAATCGCATTTGCCACATCTTTGGGTTCTCCCACTTTTCGCAATGGATTACGCTTCTCCATCTGCTCCAGCTTCTCGGGAGAATTAAGGAACCTGCTTCCAAGGGGCGTATTAACCAATGAAGGTGCCACGCAATTAACCCGGATGGAAGGTGCCAACTCCGCTGCCAGTGATTTTGTCAACCCTTCTATCGCCCCCTTTGCCATTGAAATAGAAGCGTGAAAAGGGAGACCTGTACTCACCGCAACAGAACTCAGAAAGACTATTGATCCATTCTCCGATTTTTTCAGATTATTCAGGTAAGCCTGGACAAAAGCTACTGCACCGAGTGAATTAATTTCAAAGTCAGTTATAAATTCGCGTTCTGTTAATCGTGCGAAAGGTTTCAGGTTGATCGTTCCCGGGAAATAAACAAGGCCATCAATAGCTCCTTCAATAGCAGGGAATTTTCCGAAATCATATTTCTCAATAGTATGAAAATCACCATACCCGGAATCATTTGATTTGGTGCTTAGACCAATTATCCGGTGTCCACTTGCCTGCAGCATTCCAGCTGTCTCCCTTGCAATTGCACTTGAAGCACCTGCCAGGATAAATGTTTTGCTCATTATCTTTTTGAATTAAAACAGATGGGAAGAGCAATTGTTTAATTTTCCGAGCCATAACAGAGGTTTGGATGCCGTCAGTGATTTTAATTTAATTTATCTTTCTGATTAAAGGATAAATTATAAATAATAATTGCCATCAGAATGAAAGATGATCCAATAACAATCTTATTAGTAATAAAACCGCATACATAAAAAATTAATACAATCGAAATCAGCATGATAGCAATAATCCTTAATGTTTTCATCCGCTGACTTTAATTATTTTTCGGGTTAGAGCTAAATATGGCGAATCCAAAAAGCACAAGTGCAGCAACTATTCCACATACAGACCAGAACCAATCTTTTGATGAGGTGATTGGAATTCCCTTTTGTAATGAAAAAAAGATGATTATTATCCCGAATACGACCAAAAGAATTGCCTGAGACTTTTTCATATCGTAATAATTTTACTTATAAATATTAAAGTAGAAGGAGTTCGTATGATAGATTCTTATTTCAGCATCTTAATCATTCGATTTACTCTGCTGTTGCACAATTAGACTGATGGAATTAAAAATTGCCACAAACGCCATTAAAAAATATTCGGTACGTGACCATTCGCCGTTTTTTAAAAACCTATATATCAGATAAATAAATAACACTCCCACCAAAATTCCAATTTTAGTTAAAATATCTCTCATGATTTTTCAGCTTTCCATAGTGATCTTTTTTTCTTCCAATAAGGCGATCCATTTTTCATCGAGTGAATCAGTTGACAATCGCAAAGGCCTTCTCTTTTGTGAATCATAGATCTCTATCTCAAAAATCTTTTTTCGATGCAGGATTCTTACTTTTATAATTTCTGAATAGGATAATTTATCGGGATAATCGCGTTTTAATAAATAATAGAAAAAATAAACAATCCAGACAACAAGCAATAAGATCCACGAAAAAAAAGAGAATCCGTACTGATTTGGCGGCTTCAATGAGAGTTCAAAACAGGCAAAAAGGATCATGACTAATGCAAGAGCAAGCCGTTCTCTTTTAAGGGGATTCTTCTGATTAAGGAAAAGAAGGTTATCCTCTTCAAAAACAACCACCGTATCTGACAATGTTTTTAATAGATACATAATCTGATTTTTGGATCTCAATTACAATGATTAAAGGTTTTTTAAATTTACATTTAATTTAAAAGAAATATTCTTTTTTCGGAATAATTCAGGATCTTATTCTCAAATTGAAATCCTGTTTTCCATTTTAGAGATAGGTTTAAGATTAAAAAAATAAAATTTTACCTGTGTTTACTTTTCTCCGTGCCCTCATTTTACCTGTGTTTCCTTTTCTCCATGCCCTCTTTTTCACTCCTTGGGTAACTTTGCGAACTCCTTAGTAACCAACGATACCACCTGGTCCTTAATGACCTCGCAATTAAAATTGATCAATAACCCTTTTGGCTTGCCCGAAAGTTTCAGATAGGACAAAAGCTGAGCCTGAAATAATGGAATCATCACCTCGACTGCCTTATCCTCGACTATGATCAGATCATTCACCAACAGATCAAGCTTTAGCGATCCGCCCAAATC
>CANJNY010000224.1 GCA_947475715.1 Prolixibacteraceae bacterium | reverse complement strand
CATTAAATACAACAGGAGTAAATAACACCGCAAATGGGGCTTGGGCTCTTTACTCAAATACAACAGGAGCTAACAACACCGCAAATGGGACTTCTGCTCTATCATCAAATACAACAGGATTTAACAACACCGCAAATGGGCTTAACGCTCTTTACTCTAATACCACAGGAAGTAGCAACACCGCAAATGGGCTGTATTCCCTCACCTACAATACCACAGGAAGTGGAAACACCGCAAATGGGGCTTCAACTCTATATTCAAATACAACAGGAACTAACAACACCGCAAATGGGCTTAACGCTCTTTACTCTAATACCACAGGAATTAACAACACCGCAAATGGGCCTAACGCTCTTTACTACAATACAACAGGATTTTACAACACCGCAAATGGGCTTAACGCTCTTTACTACAATACCACAGGAATTAACAACACCGCAAATGGGGCTTCAACTCTATATTCAAATACAACAGGAACTGACAACACCGCAAATGGGGTTAACGCTCTTTACTACAATACAACAGGAACTTCCAACACTGCAAATGGGGTTTGCGCTCTTTACAGAAATACCACAGGAAGTGGAAACACCGCAAATGGGTTTTCTGCTCTAATAAAAAATACAACAGGAATTAACAACACCGCAAATGGGACTTCAGCTCTATATGGAAATACAACAGGAAATGGCAATACCGCAAATGGGGTTAACGCTCTAGCAGTAAATTCAACTGGATTTAACAACACTGCAATTGGGATGAACGCTCTTTCCATGATTGGAAGTGGAAATAACTGTACTTGTTTGGGTGCTAATGCCGGTGTAGATAATAGTACTGTGACTAATGCCACGGCAATTGGAGCCGGTGCAATAGCTGGTAGCAATAGTGTTATAATCGGAAATAGTGCTGTTACCTTTATTGGTGGACGTATGAATTGGGCCTCCACCTCGGATATCCGTGTAAAGAAAAATATAATCAACACCAAATATGGATTGGCCACGATTATGAAACTAAGGGCTGTCGATTACAACTTAATCAGCAATGATCTAAGGCAGGTTGGTTTTATCGCTCAGGAGGTTAAAAAACTGATTCCAGAAGTTGTTGCAGGCATCGAGGGTGATATCAAGAAAGGAGAAACTTTGGCTATAACCTATGCATCCCTGGTGCCTGTCCTTACAAAAGCTATGCAGGAACAGCAAGTGCAAATTTCAACACAGCAAAAAGAGATCGATGAACTGAAAAAAATGGTGGAGCAACTGCTGAATAAAAAGTAAAATGATATCCCGTTCTTTATAAACTTCTTCAAATCGATCCGCATGATTTGGTTCGTCCTTAACAATGGTTTCGAAATGAGGATTATGACTGAGGTTTTGTTTAGAGCATGTTTGTGAAACGATAATCACTTTGATCTTCTTACAATCTCAAAGAATCATAAACATCCATCACCTTGCGTTCGCGTATTCCGAGATATCTCTTGGTTGTGCTGGGTGTTCCGTGGTTGAAAAGGGTCATCAATAGGATTACCGACTCTTCCGAATAGTTATTCAATCGAAGTACCCGGTTGCCGGGGGTCTTACGGAGCAGGTGTGAAAAAACGTTTCCTTTATCAAAAATGCCAAACTTTTTCAACAATAGATTTTTCATTGGAGATCTATGATTCGGTATGAATGAATGAAAAAGTGGAACAACGCATGGGAAAAACTCCGTTTGAAATCTTGCCTAACTCCTGGCCTGAATATATGACAAACAATGATAAATAATACAATAAATATAAATATCTAAAGCATAAAACTACCTATAATATAATTAGATGACAAATAATACTCAATATATCTAAGCCATTCATAATCATGAGGTCGAGGGATCATGCCCCTCTCTCGCTACGTTAATTATCAGGGGTTTATGAAAGTGAAATTTCGTAAACCCTTTTTTCTTGCCTGAAACTAGCCTGATAATCAGTAAACACAGCGTAAATTCTTCTCAGTGGAAATAATTAACCACGGAGACACGGAGTGCACAGAGGTACACAGAGGAATTTTTCTCCGTGAATCTAAGTGTACTCAGTGCCTCCGTGGTAAAAGAATCCAGGATGAACTTTCTTTAATTTATTTCATTCGGAAATTCAGAGCAATCGGTTCCCTGGGTGCTTTTCTGGCAAACATCACCTGATGAAATAAATAGGGTAAAATATGAACCGGGCCTTATCATCGATACGTTAATTGATGAAATCGGATTAGTGTTTAGCGAAAATAACTTTGAGAGCATTGTCAGACATGCAATACATCTTCCCTTTACACGTGACCCTTTTGACAGGATTATTATTTCAGATGCCTTAATAAATAATTCTAAGCTGATCAGTAAAGACAGAAATATTTAAAAGCATTATAAAAATACAATTTGGTAATCTCACAAACATAACTGTGATGGCAGTATTATTAAAGAAACTGGCAGATCGGTTCCGGATCAGCAGCTGCCGACAGGACTTAAAACAAATTCTTTTTACGAGACCTCAAGAATTAATCCCGGATCAATATTTAATTCTTTTTACACTTTTAAATATGACTACTTATTTAAAAAAAAACGGGAATGAACGCTTAGAGTTAGATTAACCCATTCTTGTCCTAAGATCAATCAGATATTTATCGAACATGTCAATTCGGAATAGTCCTTGATTTGGATATTCAATATCAAGGATTATATAAACGGTCAAAGGAATAATGATTGCTAAAACAGCCATATGAAGAATGTTCATAGTTTTCCCTCCTGATAAGTCGTATCCTGCCAGCAGCGCACTAAACAGGCTCATCAGGAATAGCAGGTTGAAGACAATAAACGGTGGATGTGTTTCAGACGCAACGACACGTGTAGTGGTAATGTCTATCATCGTATTTAAAGCCGGAAGCAGAAGTTTTCCTGCATCAACTGAAGCATCCGGAGACTTGCATGAAGTAATTGCGAGTGCCCAGATTTCACTTTGTAATTTTGCACCCTGATCTAATTTGGCTTTTTCGACAGTTTCACTATTGCCATATTTATAAGTCTCTATTCTTGTATCTACATATTGCCTGAATAAATTCTTCATTTCCGTTTGTTTCTCAGACGGGATAAGATCAATTCGAAGGAATGCGGTCCCTACGGCGTTAACCTCTTCTGTGATAAGACTACGTCGTGCATCCCACCTGGTGAGAGCACCTGAAAAGGTAAAGGCGATAAACAACCCAAGCAGTCCAAAAACAGCGTTTTCAACTCCAGTTATTCCTTTGTGGAATCCCTTAGGGTCCATCTTTAATTTGTAGCGTCCAATTCTTCTTCCTACCTCCAGAAGAATCAGCATTCCCAAAAATAATCCACTTATCAAAACTGTTGCCCAAATCATGTACTCAAATTGTAATATCACAAACTGTAAAATATCTCTGACGGCAAACGCAGTAAATATTTTTTAGTTGAATCTCTCTGCTTGACGCTTAACGCTTCCGAGTTTTTCCCAATTAATGGTACCCGGTTTTTCGGGTGTCAATAAATCGATTTTCTTTGTATCTTCCATGACAAGTTTGTCAATATCATCCATGATTAGCTTCTCACTGTTTTTTTCTCCGAGAATTTGTTCATTTAATGATGCCAGCTTTTGGATATCTTTTTTCATGAGATCTGCCAATTTATCAGGATCTACCATTTTTTCATTTTTTATATCACTATAAAATTCTTTTGAAGAAAAAGATTTAACCATAAATTTATCGCGGGTCATTACCCCATTATAAACCTGGTTATACATTAACAGGTCGTGTGCTTTGATTAGCCCCTTCACATTTGAACTCTTATTTTCTTTGATGTATAAATCCAGTATATCTATAAAATCCAGAATGACACGATTCTTGAAATTTATTTGTGCAATTTCATTACTGGCCTGATTAACAAATTCACTAAGTAATTTAGGATCTGTCTTTGTTGGATTTAAACAAGCTCTCAGGGCAATTAGCATGTATATTCTGGCAGGTTCAAACGATTTTTGATAACTCACAAATTCGGAGATCTCCTTGGTATATTTATTGCGGAAGGCTTCATTTGCATTGGCTTCGGTAATTAAGAAATCCATATCACCCGACATCTTAACACTGGTGGCATAGTAGTAACGCATATAGTTTTGCATGTTTCTTAATCTGACGGTATCCGATAACAGCTGATTTGCAATCTCATTCCCGGTTAAAGAACTCTGCGCTTTTTGGTAATTATTTATTTTAGCCATTGTCCCTGATACCTCATATTCACTAACCTTTCCTATTTTAAATGAGAGGCCGATGAAAAGACCAATTACCATGGCAAAGATGATGGCGAACAAAACGAAAATCTTTATAGAGGATTTCATGATTTGATTGATTTTATTTTAATGTTATGCGTTAAATAATAGTGGCTTCAAAGATATAAAATTATTGTTGACCTAAATTGAATTAAAATTGGATGGTTTTTTTTATGGGTGCCTTGGCAATTCTGGCCGGGCTTTCTGATTTATTACAAGTAAATACACCAAAAGAGTATAGGTTGGAACTGTTTAAATGCAAAAATGGGTGCCCGAATAATTCAAGGCACCCATTTTAAGATATCATGTTTGATTTAAATGTCAAATTCCGGTGTCTCCCGATTAAATATGAGAGACAAGAAAATTGTATATATCAATAATTTTAAGTTGATGGTATAATTTCGGCAGCCGATTTTCTTTTAATATTTACAATGTACCCAAATGCGGCACCAGTAAAGAACATGATCAGACTATAGATAACAGGTGGAATACTCATGACACCGTTACCCAGTATGGATAGGGCAATAAAAATAGCAAGTGTTCCATTATGGATGCCAATCTCCATGCCAATAGCAATGGCTTGTCTCTTTTCAAGTTTCATTAGACGAGGTATGTAATAGCCTACGCCAATGCTTAAAAGATTAAATGCCAGGGCCGCAAATCCGACCATCTCAAAGTATGACAGGATATTGGCTCTTACCTGGAAAATTACTCCTGAAATAATCGTTACCAGAAATAAAGCAGATAGAATTTTAACCGGTTTATCCATTATCACTGAGGTTTTGGGGAATTTTGCTTTTACAATCATCCCTATCGATACCGGGATTAATACCATGGCAAATACTTCAACTACTTTTCCAAATTGCAAAGGAATAACCTGACCCGAAACCATGAAATAACCGATCGAAAGATTGACGATTAAAGGCAAAGTGAAAAGGGTTAGAAGGCTATTAACCGCTGTTAGCGAGATGTTTAGTGCGACGTCTCCTTTGGATAGGTGACTGTAAAGATTGGCTGTCGGCCCGCCGGGGGAAGCAGAAAGCAACATCAATCCTACTGCAAGTTCAGGTGCAAGTCCAAACGATTTGGCTATCAAAAAGCAAATGAGCGGTAAAATAAACATTTGACAAATCAACCCAATCAGGATAGCTTTTGGGTATTTGGCGACTCTTTTAAAATCGTTTAAAGTTAGTGAGAGCCCCAGACCAAGCATAATAATTGCAAGTGCCACTGGTAACAATACGGCATTGAAAATTGTGGATGTCATAATTAATAGTTAGTTTTTATAAAGTTAATTATAGGAGTAAACAATTTACTTAGAATAATGTTTTGATTTTTTGTCAATTATGACTTAGAGATGATAATTCACAGAATATATTTTTCATTCTTAGTTGTATCAGGCTCCATTTTCAATCTTCTATTATTATAGAAAGGAGTTTGGATTCAACCACTTCGTGGCTGTGGGTTAGTGTGTTTCTGTTTGTCCCCCGGTTACGCAGGCTTCACCGGGGGTTATTCAGATTTGGCCACGTTGTGGCGAGACTCGATTATAGTTATTAGGGTTGTATTCCTGAAGGAGTTTGGATTCAACCACTTCGTGGCTGTGGGTGAGAATGATTTTGTTTGTCCCCCGGTTACGCAGGCTTCAGTGGGGTAATTCAGATTTTGCCACTTCTTGGCAGGGGCGGGAACACATTTTTAGCATTGGCTTTGTCCTTCAGCTGAGGCATAAGTATCGATACAGCTTGGTTTAAAGTTTTTTTTAGCAGTACTGCTCCCGGTCATAAAAAGCGTATAAAAAAGGGTATCAACATTTTAAAGTTGATACCCTTTGTAATTTATTTATTCTGTAAGACTTGTGAAATATCTTTCTTTAAAT
>CANJNY010000223.1 GCA_947475715.1 Prolixibacteraceae bacterium | reverse complement strand
CGCTGGTAAGTGTGGTATTTTCATCAATGTTTTTCTGTTCATGACTAAAATATTTTAATTCAAGTGATCTGTTTCCGTCGGCATGAGTGATCTGGATTGCAGGTTCGGATAGGTTCCAGGTGCCTGCGGTTGTGTAGGCGCCATTATAAATGCCGGCATCAGAATCCTTAAAATTAAAGGATTTGGCAACCGATTTATATTCGGTTTCATTTTTTAAGGATTTGCCAAAATAAACGGTATGTAATCTGTTGATGCTATCTGTTTGAAGGACAATTGCATGATTTTCTGTTAAGATGGGGATTGTTACATCCTGGGCAGATAAATTGATTATTCCGAAGAACAGGGTGCACAGCAATACACCTTTTTTTACGAGGTGGTTCCAAAGATCTTCTTTCATGATCAGGATTTAGAAATATAATTTCGTTTAATTCTGTAAATGTATCCTTTTTTAGACTCTTGATGTAAAAAAAGCGCTCCCCCTTTTATTTGTAAAAGGGGGAGCGCAAAGCATGTTAGTTTTTTAAACTTTTATTGTGGTCCTGAGTAACCTGGATTCTGTTTGATAGATCCCTTACTATTATCAATTTCACCTTGAGGAATTGGTAATAGACGGTGTGTTCCGGGTACAAAAGTACGGGCAGGTTTGTAGGCGCCTTCTGCAGGAAGTGCATTGTATACTTCTGCTGCCAGTCCCCAACGGATGAGGTCAAAGTGGCGGTCACCACCCTCAAAGGCAAGTTCCATACGACGTTCATACATCAGATCATTAAATGTCGGAGCTGCAATTGAAGGGAGTCCTGCACGGTTACGCACCAGGTTTAAACTTGAAGCAGCCGCAGCCACACCAACAGTGCGGTTTGCAGGTCCGCCACCATTTAACATCATGATTGCTTCGGCATGGATTAATAAAACATCTGCAAATCGTAGTGCAGGGACATTTAGACCAGCTGCCCAACCTACATAAACCTCTTTGTATGGTGCATTATATTTTACACAGACAATTGGTGATTTGTTGTTTGGAGCTTGAAGAATATCAGTCGATCCATGATAAGTAATCACATCAACCCCTTTTTTGGCAACAGTAGCTGCTTTTCTAAGGTCGCCTGGCTGGTATGCGTTATAGAAAGCGAGTGTGCCGCTTACAAGTCTCCATCCTTCACCCATTGGCTCGTCATGAAGTCCATTCCATACATTATTAGGCAGCATCAAAACCGGGGTGATTGGATATTCTCCAAGTCTTGCCCCTAATCCCCAAAGGATTTCGCTATCCTTCTCGTGTTCAATAGTAAAGACATTAGCATAGTTTGAAACGAGTGTTGCTCCAGTGCTAACGACTTGTTCAGCTGCAGCTTTTGCATCGGCCCATTTTTTCTCGTAAGCATAAACTTTTGCCAGCATTCCCCAGGCAGCTCCGGATCCGGGACGACCTTCTTCATGATTTGTTGTGAGTTGAGTAGTGGCAGTTTTAAGGCTATTTTCAATAACAGCCCAGGTTTCTGCTTCTGTTTTACGGACAAGTGCTGCTGCAGGATCGTTGGAGTCATAAATTGCAAGTCCTCCGTAACGGGCCGCCAGCTGAAAGTACGAGAAGGCAAGCAAAAAGTTGGCTTCACCCAGTATTCTCTTTTGTTGACCGGCATCCATTGTCATATTTGGGACATTATTTAGCACATCAGTTGCCCGTTTGATGGTTCTGTAATAAGAGGCATAGCTGTTTCTGCTTAAGTCACCTTCGTTATTCTCAAGGGCGCGGAATTCAGACATAGCAACAAAGTCAGCATACGGGTCATTCATGTACGCATTGTCACTAAAACATTCCATACCGCACCACTCTTCACCACCCAATGCCTCTTCATCTGAGAGCGGAGAGTAGACTCCTGCCAAAGCAGATTCGGCTTGCGCGGGGGTCCTCCAGAACACGGCGGAGGTAAATTCATGCGGTTGTTTATTCAGAAAATCTTTTCCACATGAGGCCAGCACAACCAGCATCATTATGATTGGAATATATTTTTTCATGGTATTCATATCGTGATAGAATTAAAAATTAAAGTTAAGACCAAGCATGAATGTTCTTGGTTGTGGATAGTTACCTGTATCAACCCCATACATGTTGTTGCTAAAATCACCATAAGAACCGACTTCCGGATCAAATCCGGTATAGTTTGTAATAGTAATCAGGTTCTGAGCAGTAACAAACAAGCGCAGTTTTTGAATCTTCTCACCAGTTATTTTTTTGTCGAAAGTATAACCAATCGTGAAGTATTTCAAACGGGCGTAACTTCCATCCTCAAGGTAGAGAGTACTGTAATTTTTGTTGTTGTTCAAGTCTCTGAATGTAGCTCTTGGGATTAGAGTGTTTGTATTTGATGGGGTCCAACGGTCAAGAATTTCAGGACTGCTATTATAACTTTCACCTTGTAAGAAGGTTCCGCCAAGTTTTAATCCGTTGAAAATCTTATTCCCCTGACTACCGATCCACATCATACTCATATCGAAACCTTTGTATTCAGCGGTTAAATTCAGTGAATAGGTAAGTGTTGGGAAGCTGTTTCCGGCATTGAAACGGTCATTTGAACTTATCTGACCATCGCCATCGCGGTCTTCAAACTTCACGTCACCAGCCACTGCATTGGGTTGGATTTTGTTTCCATCCTTTTTATAATTATCGACTTCACTCTGAGATTGGAAAAGGCCCAGTGCATTGAGTACATAAAAGTGACCGATAGCCTGACCTTCAGCAATTCTACCGACGTTTACGTTCTTATAGTTGGCCGCAAAGATCTCTTTATCACCAGCAACTCCAAATGTTTTGAACTCGTTTTTTACATGAGCCAGGTTGGCTGTTATCGCATATTTAAACTCATGATCCCTGTTGCGATAAGTTAATCCAAGATCGAAACCTTTGTTTGAAACCTGTCCTGCATTACGGAAGGGGGCCTGACCTACACCCAGCGATAATACGAGGGGAACCTGCACCAATACGTCGGTTGTCTGCTTATCAAAATAGTCAGCAGTAAAAGTAAGGCGGTCATTCAAGAAGTTGGCATCAATACCAAAGTCGGTTTGTGTTGTTACCTCCCACTGGATGCTTGGATTCGCGTAACGATTTTGAGCCACAGCAGTAAAGGCAGAACCATTAAGTGTTGGAGATCCTACACTTCCAATCGTGCTGTAATACTGGTATCCGGGAATTTTATCGTTACCCAGCTGTCCCCAGCTTGCACGAAGTTTCAAATCTGAGACCGTGTTGGTTAATCCGCTAAAGAAATTTTCTTTTGAGATTCTCCAACCTCCTGAAACGGAAGGGAATGTACCCCAACGTTTGTCTTCTGCAAATTTTGAAGATCCATCAGCACGGAAATTCGCAGCTAAAAGGTACTTGTCAGAAAATTCATAACTTACCCTTCCAAAATAACTGAGAAGTGCATTATCCCCTGCACTTCCTGAAACATGGTTAGGAAAGCTGGTGGCATTATTGATGTAGCGCAATGAAGGACTCTCATCACTGAAATCCTGAACCGTACCTGAATTGATGTAGTCACTGCCATCAGATTCCATTGAGGCACCTGCTAAAGCTGCAAAATGATGTTTGTCGATTCGTTTGTCAAAGGCTAATGTATTGTTCCACTCCCATTGGCGGTAGTTGCTGTAACCCTCACTCAAACTATTTTTATTCATAAGTCCGCGACCACCACCCTTGGCAATGGCCTGGAATGACTTACCGTGTGAATAACCTGCAGAGTATCCGATATCGGTTTTCAAGGTAAGCACTTTTAAAATCTTATACTCCAGATACATGTTTCCACCAATCGAAGTCCCCTTATTTCTGTTATCCTTAACATTTAATGAGGCTACAGGATTTGGAAAGTCTCCAGTTGGAGTACCATAAAGCAGATTTGCCTGGTCAGCCCAAACAGGAGTATTCCTCATGTTGAAGAGTGCAGAACTTAGTACACCATCATAACCTCCACGTGTGTCAGCGCCTTTTTGGTCGGTCATTATTACCGAGAAATTTTCGCCGAATGTCAAATCTTTCGCGATTTCGTGCTGGCTGTTAAACCTAACATTATACCTTTTATAGTTGGTATTCATGACAATACCATTATTGTCAAGGTAACCTAAACTTAATAAGTAACTTGATTTCTCACTTCCACCCTGAACACTAAAGTCCTGACTTGAGATGTAAGCAGGCTTTAACACCTCTTTAAACCAATCTGTCCTGGTTACAGCATTTTGCGGATCGTTATAATAAGCCCAGCGTGTATCATCAGATGGTGCATTATCATTGGTCAATGCCTCTTTGTGAATTATATTGCGCTGTGCGGCATCCAATGATGTAGGCATTTTCCAAACTGACTGGATACCCTGACTTGTATTGAAGGAAACTGAAGTTTTCTGGTTTCTTTTCCCTTTTTTGGTAGTCACAATGATAACCCCGTTGGCACCACGTGATCCGTAGATCGCTGCAGAGGCAGCATCTTTCAGTACAGACATGCTCTCAATGTCTGCAGGATTTAAACCTCCAATTCCTCCAACAATACCATCCACTACATAGAGTGGGCTGTTGTCGTTGATTGAACCTGCACCCCTGATCCTGATTTCGACGCCGCCACCCGGCTCACCAGAATTCTGGATTACAGTAACACCAGCTGCCTGTCCCTGCAAAGCATGAGCTACAGACTGTGTTACACCCTGATTCAGCTTTTCAGGCGATACAGTTGCAACAGATCCGGTGAGGTCAGCTTTTTTCTGCGTACCGTAACCAATCACAACAACATCTTCAAGTCTCTTGATGTCTTCCCTTAAAACAACATTGACTACCTTCTGATTGGCTGGCTGTTCAATCGTGGTATAACCCACGAATGAGAATGCAAGAACGGCCTTATTATCAGGGGCGTCAATGGCAAACTGGCCATCGGCATCAGTAACTGTTCCGGTAGTTGTCCCTTTAACCATAACTGTTACACCAGGAACTGCATTCCCGTTGGCATCAGTCACCTTTCCGGTGACCTTTACCGGTGCTGCACTACTGGGATTTCCTGAAACACTCTGCCCTGAACCTGCACTGGCTGATGCTCCGGGCGAAAATACGACAGCCCCTACAATAAGTAGTATGACTGCCTGCTTTTTAAAAATTGATTTCCATTTCATGTTAATTAAATCTAGTGATTAATAAATAGTGAGTGTGATTGCAAATATATATTAAAAGTCTTAAAGTTAAATAAAGTGAAATTTGCTTAATTAACATTTAAAACCTCAGAAAGTTTAACCGGACGGTGCTCCAAATACGATTTTTTTGCAGCCAGGGCAATTGCAACGGATTGTAACCCATCTTCACCCGAGACCGGGAGCGGTAAATCATTTACAACAGCCTGGCAAAAAATCTTCATTTCGTTGGCATAAGCCTCAAGGTAACGCTCCATAAAGAAGTTAAGTGGCAGCGAACCGTGTACTCCATCAGCCGCAAAGTAGCGGTGATTCTCCGGATAGTTATTATCGGCGCAAGCCATCCCTTTGGAACCGAAGATCTCAATGCGCTGGTCGTAACCATAAACGGCTTTACGACTGTTGTCGATAACCCCCATGGCTCCATTGGCAAATGTGAGGGTAATAATTGCCGTATCAACATCGCCCGCTTCGCCGATTGCAGGATCAACCAATACTGCGGCATTGGTGTAAACTTCGGTGACTTCGCTGCCTACAATATACCTGGCCATGTCAAAATCGTGAATTGTCATATCCATAAACATTCCGCCCGACACCGCGCTGTATTCTGCCGGAGGTGGGGCAGGATCGCGTGAAGTAATTTTCAGAATATGAGGGTCCCCAATTTTTCCGGCTTCAACAAGTTGTTTGATTTTTGCAAAATTTGGATCGAAACGGCGGTTGAATCCAACCATCAGTTTTACACCCGCTTTCTTAACTTCTGCAAGGGCATTTTGAATCACCTCAATCGAAAGGTCGACAGGTTTTTCGCAAAAGATGTGTTTTCCTGCTCTGGCAATTTCAACAATATATTGAGCATGAGTATCGGTTGGCGAGCAAATAACCACTGCTTCAACATCAGGATGGTTGATTACATCCCGGTAGTTGGTATAAATAGTTTCAATTCCAAAAGTTTTAGCTACCTCCCGGGCGCCTGCAATATTTACATCGGCTATGGCAATAACCTCTGCCTG
>CANJNY010000222.1 GCA_947475715.1 Prolixibacteraceae bacterium | reverse complement strand
TAAGATTAATATCTTGAGAATATAATTGACTTGAGGCGAACAAAGAAATAAAAAATACAATTAGTGAATTAATTTTAAGGTATTTCATTAAATAAGGATTTAGAGGTTAAGAACACCCAAATTTACCAAACATAATTAACAATAACGTGATTATCCTCAGATTTAAAAACAAAACCTCTACCAAATTAATGATAGAGGTTCTAAATACCTGAGTTATGATAGAGATTAGATAACATACCACACCATTGTTACCAAATCCTGTGTATTCTTATTTACCAAAAACTGTGCATTGTTATTTACCGATTACAACTGGTCATAAAGAAATCTAAACATTAAATAACTATGTTAATAAAAAGTATGATGGTAAAACCAGTATATCAGAAATGATGGTGAATAATAAAAAATTTGAACATTGAAATTATAGTAATTATAACTCCATTTTAATAAGAATGTTATCTTTATTAAATGTCAATTCATATGATTCGATTTCACTAACTTTTTGATTTATTGTGCGTCCTAAAGGCACTGAATAATTTGGACTTATTCCATTTATGACATGTACATTAAGACTATTTGTAGTAGTAGTGGTCTCTGAAATTACTGCATTTAACCACGTTGCAACAGTATTTTCACCTTCTTTATGGACTGAAATTGGTTTTCCTTGTTTTCTAACAACTGTCCTATATTTTGTCTTATTAATTTCAAATGTCATCATTGTTTTTTTACTGGCACTACGACCAAAAGAAGCATTAGTACAAGTAAATTGAATAAAAATAGTAATTAGCAAAAATAAAAATGCAGATTTTTTCATAATAGTCTTATCTTTAGTTAATTGTTAAATATTCCAAGCAAATTTACAAAACATATTTATCAATAATGTGATTAACCTCATATCCCTAAAAAATAAAAGCTTCCACCAGTTACGGCAGAAGCTTTTATAAGTTATTCATTTAGTAATTAAACCTCTTCAGCTACTTTTTTAGGATGTGCAATCCAATAATCTGTAATCTTATTTGGTTTACCCGCTTCCTTTTGTTCTGCGCACCATTCTTTAATCTTGGCTTGTTGTGCTATTTGCTTTTCACTTTTAACCTTTTCAACCACTATATAAGGCTTTGATTTGACTAAAGCACACGGTTCAATTGAAATATGTGTTCCCTCAATATTTTCTTTATCCAATTTAATCAATTCAAAAATGTAATCCGCTTTATCAATTCCATTAAGTTTAAAAATATTATCAACTTCGGAAGATTTCAATTTAACAGTAAATGTTTTAGTTACTTTCTTAACGTCCATGTCATTACTCATATCCGTACTATTAAAAGCAATAAATGATTCTTCACTCTCTCCACCTTCGCCAAAGGTTACTGATTTAAGAACCGTTTTTTTGTTAATCTCAATCGGTGTTATATAATACTCCCCGAAATTCGGACCACTGGTTAAGTTGAAAAAACTATAAATTTACCAGTATTATGAAAAGAGGCAGACGAGTATTCACAGGGGCCTTTAAAGCCCAGGTTGCCCTTGAGGCTTTCAAGGAAAGAGAGACATTAGCAGAGTTGTCCAAACGGTTTGAAATCCATCCAAACATGATCAAGCGATGGAAGCAAGAGTTAAGTGATCGCTCTTCAGAAATTTTTGAGACCAAATCTCCGGAGGAGAATACTGAGCTCGAAAAGGAGAAATTGTATGCTAAGATTGGACAGCTCGAAATGGAGTGTGATTGGCTAAAAAAAATTTCAAAAAAGGCCGGACTATGAAAGAACTTCAGTCTTATATTGTTAATAATAAGAATTTTAGCATTAGAAAGCAGTGTGAACTATTGGAAGTGTCCCGGAGTAATTTTTACTATGAGCCAATTGGCGAGAATGAGGTAAACCTCAAAACCATGCGTCTAATGGACGAAGAGTTTCTCGATCACCCAACGCACGGAGTGCTTCAAATGCAGGACTTTCTGGTTGCTTTAGGCTTTGTCATGAACGTCAAACGCATTCGTCGTTTACTGCGTAAAATGGGCATCATGGCAATTTTTCCAAAGCGGAACCTGAGCAAATTAGGCCATGCAAAGTATATTCGGCCTTATTTGATCCGGGGGCTAAAAATAGAAAGATCCAACCAATTGTGGGAAATCGATATAACTTACATTCCAATGGCAAAAGGGTTTATGTATCTTACTGCGATCATCGATGTTTATAGTCGGTACGTTGTTGCCTGGGATGTATTCAATAGTCTTGACGCTGATAATAGTCTCTCTGTACTTAAAATGGCAATACAGCACCATGGCAAACCTGAGATTATTAACTCCGATCAAGGAAGTCAGTTTACCTGTGATGTATGGACAGAATATGTTGATAATCAAAATATTCTGATAAGCATGGATGGCAGAGGCAGGGCAACAGATAATATATTCATTGAGCGGCTTTGGCGAACAGTTAAACGTGATTACATTTACATCAGTCCGGCTGACAATGGAACCGAACTCTTTAAAGGATTGAATACGTTCTTCGATTACTATAATAATAAAAAAACGCATCAGGGTATCCAGAGGTGTGTTCCTGCTTCACTTTACAAAAATGTGGCCTGATTTGTCGCTTTGCGCCATACGTTTTTTTAGGTTAATGTCTGAAAGAATGTTGTAAAAAGTCCTGACAGTTTATTATCAGGACCCATTCTCACAGAGTCAGGTTATCCCTGAAAGGTTGCTCGCCAGCAGAGCCTTTTTTCGTTTCACCTGATCTAACAAAGATAAAACTGCTTTCTGAATTTCAACTAAGAAAGTAGATTTGGTGGTACTAAGAATGGGGAGTATTAAATTAAATCCAATAGGGCAACCGCTTGTAAATTGAATTTGATTGAAGCGGTTCTGTTGTCTTTACTTAATGTTAGGGTTGCGGTAGGTTTTAAACTAACAACTTTAAACTCCTTTGTTTTGGTCTTTTGACCTAATAATTTTGCCATTCTTTATATTTTAGGCTTTAGGCTATATTGCTTTAAAGCGGTGGCAAAAATATATTTAATTATGATTAGCAAATTGTAAATTAACCTTAGATTCATTCTATTTTAATGAACTAATTATGTTTATGCAACCTTCAAATCATACCATGTTGGTTGATTGTTTACTAAATTCTTTAATGAAGCCTTTAACCTTATTGAATCAGTTTTTTCATCATAAATGAAGTAACAAACACAACCTTCATCTTTTGATTTGTAATAAATGTGTGGGTAAATATCTTTAATATAGTTGGGTGCATTACGGTCATTATAAAAGTTATATGCTTTAAATGCCTCTTCAACTAATTCCTTTTTAGTTCTGCCGTTATAATCCAAATAATAATCTACTTGTTTATTCCCTTTAGTTGAATTTAAGCCATTAAAAGCACAATCATAAAGCTTTATAAATTCTATCTCTTTACTGTTTAACAGCGGTTTAATCTCTTCTTTAGTCCCTTTGCAAGTAAACACAACTTCATATTTGAAATTATTATAACCGTGTTCCCTAATTGCCGAATAAAATTTTGATGCTCCTGTAATACTCTTCTTTTTGTGACTTGCTTTTCTTTTTGCCTCTGCGATTGTTTGACCTATGTAAACTTTACCGTCTGGACTTGTGTATTTATAAATAATTCCTGTTCTAACTGCTTCCATTTTATTGCTGTCATAATATTATTGAATTAAGTATCTAAATGAGTTTCTTTATCTGTAAATGAATAATGTTTAATTGAATACGAATTTATCCATTACAATCTTATATCCTCTTGTTAATTCCTTTTCCTTTTTATCTTTCTTTTCAACCCTTATGCTCTTATTTTCAACAACAAAGTATTTATTTATATCAGTTGATTTGGCTGTCTTTTCAATATTGCATAGAATATAAGCGTCTTGTAATTTGGCTTTGCAATCTTCAGTACTTATCCATTCATTTCTTGTTATTCCCGATTCTTTTAAAAGCTTTGCAATCTTGTTTTCAATGGATTTATCACTTAAAGCAATCAATTTACGGTTAAGGTTGGTTTGGTTGTATTTCATTGTTTCAACCTCATCAACTCCAATTAAATCAAAGTACTTTCTAATTTGTGGATAAGCCTCTTCAATCAATGCAATTCTTTCAACGTCAATACTATTCATATAGGTTTCAAAGCCATTGTTTTTCAACCCTACATACTCTTTAAATGAATCTTTAAAGGAAATCTTTGCCTCCTTATTTCTTTTTAATAAATCCGACGGTTCTAAAAATGCGGTTAATGATGAAGATGTAAAACCCGCTTTGTTTTGTTCATCCTGTAAAACTGAAATACTGCTATATGTATGCATACTTATTTTATATTTTTGTAAATCACTGGTTACTAAATTTCTATCTATTGTATAAATCCCATCTTCTTTAGTAATGTATTGGTCATTTAATTGCCCCTCTGAAATCTCCATTACTTCACATTTATTATAAACATCAATTACATTTATTGCATCCTTTAAAAGCTTATCAGAATAATCTTTATACTCTTCATAGCTTTTCATATTTGAATATCGGGTTCGTTTATAAATATGAATTGCTGTTGCTCTGTATTTAGTGTTTCTTATCCGTCCTATTATTTGCCTAAAAGAAGTGGAAATATCGTTTTGTGTATGTGCTTTTGCTCCATCAGAAACAATTATATATTGCCCCTCTTCATCCCATACGTTACAACCTTCAAAACTGCATGAAGTATAAAAATTAATCTTCTTTGCTGGTGAACTTGGTGTACTTCTTACAATACCCGCAATAGTACGTTTATAAGACTTATTACCTTCACCCCAGACGGCTTTACAGTTATCATTAGTAAGATTACAAGCTTTAATTAATGATGCAATTATTTCGGTAGAATTGACGAATATGTGAGCGTTTTGAAATCTGTTGTTGATATAATCCTCTATAAGCTTTTTTGTAGTTGCTTCCACTTGTTCAGTTTGTCTGTTTTCAATGTGAACCTTTTCAAGTTCAAAGGGTGCAACCTCAATTCTAATATCCTTCAATTCATAAAGTGTAAACTCTGGTTCATTTGGTGTTGCTGTGAGAAAGCACCAATTATTAAAGATTTTATATTGTTTCAATATTGGTTTTATTGCATTCTTTCGAAATTTATAATTATTAACCAAAAAATGAACTTCATCAATTAAAAGAAAGTACGTTCTTAAATCTCTTTGTCCTAATTCGTTAATTGCGTCAATTACCTTGTAAAAACTATCATAGGTAGTAACGATTTTGTGAATACTTGTACTTAATAAGTAATCTTTTATATCTTCTTTTGTTATTCCCTCTTTTACTCCAAAAACTTTATAATCTCCTGGTGTTCGCCCATCCTCATTTGGATAAGCTTCTGATTTCTCCCTTACAATATCTTTTCACTAGTGTCTATTAATAATTGTTAAATACAATTCTAACTTACATATTATCAGTATGTATATTGCCAAAAACCTTGTCGCACTTTTGAACTGGTTACCTTTGTTGGTGAACCTAAAAGTAGCACACAATGAACTATGGCAAATACATTTTCAGTCAAATTACCGATTTTCTTCCCAAACGATACTTCGAAAGACTTGTCATGACAAGATGTAACGATAGAACCCAACGATGGGATTTGACATACTGGAATCAGATGCTCGTTCTCATTTTCGGTCAGTTGGACGGCTGCAACAGCCTTCGTGAACTGACGGATATTACTACGGCACATGGCAAGAAGTCCTTCCACCTTGGTTTTGGAAAAACCCCAATCAACCGAAGCGTGCTTTCCAAGGCGAATCAACTTCGTGATTATCATATATTTGAAGAATTTGCCTATCATATGGTAGAACTTGCCCAAAAGAAGCGTATCGACCAAGAGTTTGAACTCAACGGTAAGTACTATGCCTTTGATTCCACCACCATAGATCTCTGTATGTCTCTTTTTGAATGGGCAAGATTCAGAAGCACCAAGTCCGGCATCAAGGTGCACACACAACTTGATGTAGTGACCCAGATACCAGTATCGTTCAATATCACAGAAGCTGCCGTTCACGATGTGAATGCCATGGACTGGATTGTCTACGAGCCGTTTGCCTGCTATATTTTTGACCGTGGTTACTGGGATTTGGACAGGCTGTATCGTATTGAGATGCTCAACTCGTTCTTCGTCATACGGGAAAAACGAAGACCAAAGTTTGAGGTGGTGGACGGAGAAGACCTT
>CANJNY010000221.1 GCA_947475715.1 Prolixibacteraceae bacterium | reverse complement strand
GGATGGATCGAAGGGAATGCGGTTGTTACACCCGAAGGAAAACTCGTCGATATGCTTCGGGTTGCAACTTCGGAGAAGGGTCGCGAACTGGCTGCAATCGTAAATATCAGCGAAGACGGCAGAAACGCCTCCTTTGATCCCACGACGGGATTTATCGAGTTTGCGGGAGGCGCCAGAAAATTCTCAATCCGGTATGATCCAAAATCGGCCCGATACTGGACCATCAGCAATATGATTACTCCGGAGTTTGCCGACAGGGATGCCGGTTCGGTTCGCAACACCCTCGTATTGAAAAGTTCTTCCGATCTCAGAACCTGGACCGTCCATAAAATTTTGCTTCACCATCCCGATGTTTTAAAGCATGGATTCCAGTATGTTGATTGGCAGTTTGATGGAAAAGATCTTATTTTTCTCTGTCGTACAGCCTGGGATGACCAGTTCGGTGGAGCAGATAACTTTCACAATGCCAATTTCCTTACCTTTCACCGGATTAAGAATTTCAGAAAACTGCAGAAAAGGAGTATTAATGGTTAAGGGGTTAATGGTTAATGCTTAATTAATTAACTATTATCATTGGAAGCGGATGGCATTTAAATATTACTAAATAATGTTGAATTGTAAATAAAATAATAATGAAAAGAATTCTCAAATATCTGGCTTATATTATTGTAGCCGTAATCTCGATTTTCGCGGTGATCATAATTTACTTCTACCTCGGCTATCACCATACCGTAGGGGTAAAGCAGGGGGAGATGCAGGTCGCCGTCAAACCGGGAGAATTTGGTAAATGGGTAAATCTGTTCATCGGAACCGGTGGATTTCCAACTTATACCAGCGCAGATGATATTCCCGGGGTAACCGTTCCGTTTGGAATGGTGAGGCTAAGTCCCGACACCGAATTTTTCATGAATCCAATGTGGGCTGAGGGGGGAAGTATCAGTACTGCAGGCTACTACTATGGCGATCATAAGATTATGGGATTCAGTCATACCCGGCTGGTGGGTACGGGCGCTTACGAAGGGGGATTGTTTAGAGTAGTTCCATCCATTGGTGAGAAGAGTCAGAAAAATTATAGCGACGGGCATTACAGTGAATTTTCGCATAAAGACGAGGTGGCATTTCCGGGATATTATGCGGTAAAACTTCCGGAGCAGGGAATACTTGCAGAGTTAACGGCAAGCGCCCGCGTGGGGGTACATCGCTATACTTTTTCTAAGGACGAGATTCCACATATCCTGATTGATGTTTCCAATGGATTGGGACATGCCCGTTCCACTGATGGGGAGGTGAATATTTATCCCGAAAACCATGAAATTACAGGGACTATTAAAACTTTTGGCTCCTTCTCCGGACGCTATGGTGGATTAAAAGCTTACTTCCTGGCCAGGTTTAGTCAGCCATTCACGGGATATGACCTCTGGTGCGGCGAAAAAATTTTCAAAAACCAAACCAATGTAACTGGGGATAAAGTTGGGGCCGATCTCAGTTTTAATAAAGCCGGAAAGGATCAGACTGTTGAACTCAGACTAGGAATTTCGTATGTGAGTATTGAAAACGCACGTGCAAATCTGGATGCAGAAGCAGGTACAGTAGCTTTTGATACAATAGTTAGTGGTACTCGTCAGCTCTGGGAAGATAAACTTGCGACAATAAAGATCGAAGGGGCAACGGATGATCAGAAACATATTTTTTATACGGGGCTTTACCATTCGCTCCAGATGCCCACCATTTTTAACGATGTGAATGGCGACTATCTGGGTTTTGACAAGAAAATTCATCAAACATCGGGCTTTAACTATTATACCGATCTCTCTTTATGGGATACATTCCGGACGATTCATCCGTTATTTACCCTGATAACACCTGTTGAACAGCGCGATATGATGGTTTCGCTCGTGAAAATGTGCGAGCAGGGCGGAGTGTTGCCACGATGGCCGGCCGGTGGTGGTTATACCGGCTCGATGCTGGGGGCTTCCGCCGATATTGTGCTCACGGAATCTTACCTTAAAGGGATTCAGAATTTCGATGTTGAAACTGTATATCAATCCATGCGTAAAGCCGCTCTGGGTATTGAAGTGAGAAGGGAAGGGTATAACCCAAGAGAGGGAATGGCAGACTGTTTAAAATATAAATATTGTCCCGATGATCTGATGGATAAATCGGTGAGCAAGACCCTCGAATATTGCTATGCCGATGATGCGATTTCAAAGCTTGCAAATGCACTGGGCCACAAAGAAGATGTTAAGCTATTCGCTGACCATTCGCAGTTTTACCGAAATATCTGGAACCCGGAGACACAGTATTTTCATCCAAAGATAACCACCGGCGAATTTGTGAAAAAATTTGACCCGTTAAAACTGACCTATCTCGATTTTGACCACGAATACACAAACGCCTATGTCGAAGGGAGTGCGTTGCAATGGAGATATGCCCTCTTCTTTGATCCCGCCGGACTTATTTCACTTTTTAAAAGCAGGGAATATTTTGTGAATGAGCTTAACGATTTCTTTGAACTTTCCGATCCAAAGCGGGGAACCTTTAGTCCGGGTTCGTATTACTGGCATGGGAATGAGCCCGACCTGCATTCCGCATATTTGTTTAATATAGCAGGGAGACCTGACCTCACGCAAAAATGGGTGCGCTGGATCCTTGAGAATAAATATGGCACCGGTTATGAGGGTATTGACGGAGATGATGATGCCGGCACATTGTCGTCGTGGTATGTCTGGAGTTCAATGGGGATCTATCCCGTTGCCGGATCCGACCGTTATCAGATTGGAGCCCCACTTTTTCAGAAGTCATCAATAAAAATCGGAAATAAAATTCTGACTATTATTGCAAATAATTATGGTCCGGAAAATAAATACGTCAAGACCGTATGGCTCAACGAGGTGCTTCTTGACCGCTACTGGCTTTCCCATTCTGAGATCGCCAAAGGGGGGACGCTGCGCTTTGAAATGACTAAATTGCCCGTCCATCAATAAATTTAATTTATTTTTGGTGCCTCTTTGGTGCCTTTGTGTTTTGGTGGCATATTTTTATTTGACCTTTAAGAATTCATTGATGAAAAAACTGCTTTTTATATTTATAGCGCTCACTCTTCTTGCATTTACTCCATCCGCAAGCCGGGGGAGGATCTTCAAAAAAATTGTTGAAAAACGATTAGACCGTAATGCGGTTGAAAACAGCGGTCCGGAACCCGATTACAGTAACCTCCACGATTGGGCTGCCTCACCATTTAAAGAGGATACCAGTGATAGTATTCCCGATTATTTAAAAGATGAAAGCAGGGATCAGCGGGCAGATGTGTTTTTTATCCATCCGACCTCGTTTTTTGGGGAGGCCGAGACCGCCGCCTGGAATGCTGACCTTCGGGATACAGTGGTTAATAATGAGACCGATTCACGCTCAATACTGTTTCAGACAACCGTATTTAACGGAAGTTGCCGGGTCTTTGCACCACGCTACCGCCAGGCCAATATGAAGTCGTTTTATGTTTACGGTACCCCCTCTGCCAATCAGGCTTTTGATCTTGCCTATAGTGATATCCGAAAAGCATTCCTCTATTTTCTCAAAAACGATAACCAAAATCGTCCGATAATCATTGCATCGCATAGTCAGGGGTCTCTTCATGCCATCCGGCTTTTGCAGGAGTTTTTCGACGGAAAACCATTGTGTAAACGACTCGTTTGTGCTTATGTAATCGGATATCAGATCAAAAAAGATGCGTTTAAAAAACTCCCGATTGGCGATCATGCCGATCAGACCGGATGTTTTGTAGGATGGCGCAGTTACGCTAAAGGGGAGATCCCCAAAGGTGCTGCAGCCGAAAATGGGAATTCGGTTTGCGTAAACCCCTTGACGTGGACAACCTCCGAAGGAGCTGCATCACCTGAACTGCATGAGGGAATTATGATGGGATTCAGAACGGTTATTCCCCATTCGGTTGGAACAGAAATTGAACCAACTGCTAAAATCTTATGGGTCGACACAGAAGGAGTTCTGGATGAGAATAAAGCCCGGATCAAAAACCTCCATATCTACGATTATAACCTTTTCTGGATGAATATCCGACAGAATATCAAATTAAGGATCGATGCGTTTCTTTCAAAATAGAATATATCCAAAAGCCACGAAGTGGTAAAATCTGAATAACCCCCGGTGAAGCTTGCGCAACCGGGGGTACCGCAATCTGGTATTGTGCTACAGCCACGAAGTGGTTGAATCTATCTTATTTTGTTGTGTAGTCATTCAACCCCTGCAGGGCTGCACTGCGTATTGCCTGTTTACCGTGGGTTGACACCCACGGTTATTCAGATTTGGCTCTTTCAGAGCCCAAAAACAAGTCCTGATTAGTAATTTAATCCGATCTCGTCACATCCACGCAGTGGCTATCTGTGAGCCGATGGATCAATAACCACCGGTGAAACTAGCATTACCTGGGAACACATGAGCTTCGCCAAATGGCAGACGGAACATTGTTATCCGATTTTAAATAACCTTTTAATTTCAGAGATTTTTTATCGCTTTTAATTCACCCATTTATTACCCTTCATCCACAGAAACAAAGGGCTCATCCACTCCTCAGTGGGTATTGACAACACAAACCCATGGTTGCCCTTCGGAAAGAGGTGCATTTCAGCAGCTACATTATGATGCCGTAATGCTTCATAAAAAACAATGCTGTTATCGACATCCACAACCTTGTCATCTCCCGTATGGGTCAGATAGGTAGGAGGCGTTTTGTCGGTCACATGCAGTTCATTCGAGAAAAATTCAATTTGTTCAGCAGTGGGATTTGTTCCGAGCAGATTCTTCCTCGAACCGGTATGGGTGAGCTTATCGGTCATTGAGATCACCGGATAGATTAGAATCATAAAATCGGGGCGAATACTGGTGTGCTGATCATTGGCGACCAGACAGCTGTCAAAATGGGTGCCGGCAGTGGAGGCGAGATGTCCGCCCGCTGAAAATCCCATAATCCCTATTTTATTCGGATCGATATTCCATGATGTGGCCCCTTGTCGAACAACCTTAATCGCCTGTTGCGCATCCTGTAACGGACCAATCGATTTATCACTCATGATCGAATCGGAGGGCAACCGATACTTCAGGATAAATGCTGCAGTGCCGTGATTAATAAAAGTTTTGGCAATATTAAGCCCCTCAAGCCGGTAACTCTCCATTCCGTAACCGCCACCGGGACAAATAACGACTGCTGAACCATTGGCTTGTTCTTTGGAAGGGAGATAGATCTCAAGGGTCGGTTTGGAGATATTCCGGTAACCCCCGAACTGACCGTCCCAGTTCATGGTAACTTCTTTCATGGGATAAGCGATGGAATTTGGAATGGCTCCCTCATACAAAGAGATAACTTCCTGTGCCTGAAGATTACTTAAAAAGATTAAAGTCAGGATGAGCGATAGCGCAATTTGTTTATACATGGTTTTCATTCGATTATTTCTACTTTATAATTTTATATGAAATTTCTGACTTTAGATATTCAAAGGTGCAGCGCACCGTTTATATTTATAGAACAGGGTAAAATCTATTCGAACCAGGTACAGCGTACCGCAATATCTTCTTTGATGAAGTATTTAAGGTAGAATAATATTACGGTACGCTGTACCTCTTTACAACGTTTATTCAACTTTTCTACAAATCTTGCGGTACTCCGTACCTTTTTCTCATTAAATCAATTTCCAAAATTATCAGCTTTAAGGCTGGAGTTTTAAAACTCCTTAATTCTTTGCGATAACCGGTTTAATTTGTTTTAAGGCGTTTATCGGATTGATATACCGGGTGAGATCTTTCAGGGCAATTGCCTTGTAATGATTGTCGTACAGAAATTTCAGATGCTCCTCTAAGACTTCGGGGGTCGTGGTTACCCAGGGATGCTCAATATCCGGTACTCCATGAATGGTGAGCACTACGATCTTTCCATCTTTTGCCTTAAGTATTGCATTATGAATACTTTCTTTGTTCTCTGTATTCATCGCCCAGCTGGGAATCAAATAAGGATGATCGGATTTGGGATCATAAGCCCGGTCTCCCCCGGCACGTGCAAAAAGAAAGTTCTGCTCCTCGAGGATCAACAATGTTTTTGCATCCAGGTCATAACCGGGATAGGCGAAAGTTTTGGTTCTGCCAATTTTTAGAGAATCGCATTGATCATCAATGTATTTTAACTCCTTTAAAAATTGATCCTTACTCAGGTGGCTCACTCCGGGATGTGTCCGGGTGT
>CANJNY010000220.1 GCA_947475715.1 Prolixibacteraceae bacterium | reverse complement strand
GTTTAATAAGAAGTCAAGTTTGTTGGTATCAGTGGGGAATTCAGCATCAACTGAAATGTAAATTTGGTTTGTATTTGATAGTAAACTGATTTTTTGAGTGAATCTGATCCCATTTTTCACCCCGTCTGTTTGAAGGGTATTTTCCTGTTGATTGACCGTGACTGATCCAGGAATTTCAGAAAGCAAAAAGCGAAAAGGGGATTTACCTGTATTGTAAAGATTGGAACCTTTTTGCACTAAAGGCATCTTATAATCCGGACGGAACGATTTCACTAATTCGGCATATTTGCCTTGACTGTTGAGGGCATAAAAGTGCTGAACGGAATTTCCGTTTTCATCCGTATCGCAAACTACCTTAACCTTGCCATTAGAAATTGCAACTCCATTTACGCCATTCTTCTCACTATAGCCTGAAAATGCAGAGAGGAGCAATAATGCAGTAATCAGAAGGTAGATTTTCACTAGGTAGATTTTCATTTTTTTGTCCCAATATTTTCGGTTTGGTGAAATCTGTCGTATTCCTTATTTGAACTCATGAAGAGTTCATAAAAAGTCACAGGGGTCAATGAATTAACCCCCGGACTTTTTTATTGAATAAAATAACTTAATTGTAGCCAGTATTCTGTGTTACAACACCTTTTGAGACCTGAACTTCGGGTAAAGGTATTGGATAAAGCAAGTGATAGGCAGCAATATTGTAAGTTTTGCCTCTTTCTCTTTGTAAGTCTGCTCCCATAATAGTAAGAATATCCTGCTGAGGCAATCTTAATAAATCGAACCAGCGTTGCATTTCAAATGCAAATTCAACCTGTCTTTCGTGCATTATTTTTGTAATGAAAGTACCCGGAGAATTCGCATCAATAGCCTGTAATCCGGCCCTTGCTCTTACCTGATTTACCAGTGTGTAAGCTTCAGATCCCTCACCAACGGCTTCAGCCAGCATAAGCAAAACATCAGCATATCGTAATACGATCCAATTAATATTATGGCCGCCGGAAGCTGCACTTAGATCCATAAATTTGCTGATATAAGCCTCGCCTTTAGCAACGGATATTGATACTGAGGCCGCCTTTCGCAAGTCGCCAGCTTCATATGCATCCATAATATCCTTTGTAGGAAACTCTGTCAACAATGATGATCCGCCCGCCTTAATTCCAAGCCTTGCAGCTTCTGATGCTGGAATGAACGTTCCTGGCAACCCAAACCCGGTTTGGTTATCGGGTAAGAAATTAACCTCAAAAATTGACTCTGCAGTATTTTTGTTACCTGCGGCCCATATACCAGAATAGTTAGCCAGTAAAGAATAGTTACCGAGAACCTGGCGAAGTGCTGCAGCAGCGGCAGCTTTATTCCCAAATTGAAGTTCAACTTTGCCAAGTAGGGTTAAGGCTGCGAATTTAGTAGCCCGCCCTTTCTCATTTTGAGAAGTTCCGGAATAAGAAGCTGGCAATACAGACGCCGCATCATTTAAGTCTGCTTTTATTTGATCATAGACTGCCGTTTTTGCAGACCTGGCCACAACGGTTTTGGTAAAATCAACGGTAGGGGTCAATCTAAGTGGAACATCTCCAAATAGGGTTACAAGCTGAAAATAGGTTAACGCCCTAATAAACTTAGCTTCACCAATACACCTGTTTATTAGTGTTGCATCCCCTTCTGCATCTTTCGCTTTTTCAATAACGCTATTTGCTAAGTTAATGGTGACATACATTGGAGTCCAGGTACTAAGCACATTCAAATTACCTGCGCTTTCTTCAAAGGTATCGTGTTCAATCCGTTCGGCCTGCTCAGTTGCAATCATTGCGACATTATCTGAACGAGATTCTATGATCATGTATGGACTTCCACCACCAAAAAGACTGCGTTGACTGGCATAAACACCATTTACGCTAATTACAACCTGATTTGCATCAGCCATAAAAGTTGTGGCATCTACCCGATCCAGCGGCGCAAGATCAATAAACTTCGAACAGGAAGATACCAGCAATATTGTTGCCGTAAGAACGAAAAAAATTGACGTATTTAGTGCGTTCTTTATAAAATATTTAATTTTCATTTCGATTAAATTTAAGGTTAAAATGTAAAATTAAGGCCTAAGGTCCATATACGTGGAATTGGCACCGATTGTGGTGAGGTAAGCCCAAGTTCCATTCCGTCTCCAACGCCCGATAATTGAGAACTGCCAATTAACGAAGGTCCACCAACAGAGGTTCTTCTACCTTCAGGATTGTTCCCGATAAATTTGGTAAAAGTGACTAGGTTCTCTATGGTTGTATATACTCTGGCGCCTTTTATCTTCCCTAAACGTCTTAAAACAGATTCTGGCAAAGTATAGTTCAGTGTAATATTCCTGATTCTTAAATAATCGGTTTTCTGAACTCCAAACGTAGATACCGGAAGGACTCCATCACTTCCAGCTGCAGCTGCGCTGGGAGTTCTACCGTTCCCTGGCTGGCTTTCGGAAATATACCGGCCGTCATACCAGAAAGCTTTTGAAAGATTTACCAGGGGTTGTATTGGTGCCTGAACCTGAATCTGAATGAAATCATAGACATAGGCACCTGCCTGACCAGTCAATAAGGCGCTAAGTTCAAAATTTTTGTATTTTACACTTGTGTTTAAACCGTAAACCCAGTCAGGATTTGTATCACCAAACAAGATTCCATCATCACTTAAAAAATTACCAATTGATCCGTTTTTATCTGCATCAAGGTAAACAACTTCACCTGGTTTTATAGTTGGTTGTGCGGGATAAGTAACTCCTGGTCTGGCTATTCCAATAGGTTTTGGACCTTTCATTTGCTGAAGCGGGCCTCCAACAACTCTCCTTAAGGCTCCAAAGAAATTAAATACTTCTTTATCTCCACCCAAATTAAGAATCTTTTGGTTGTTATGCGTCACATTTCCTCCAACGGACCATGTAAAATCATTTTTTTCGATTACTCTTACAGTTGGGCTAAATTCAAAACCGGAATTTTGCAGACTTCCAATATTGGTCAGGAATCCTCCATAACCAGACGAAGGAACGAGATTCCGTGATAAAATAAGCCCTGATGTTTGATTGTCATAATAATCAAAAACCATGTTAAAACGACCTCCAAAAAGGGAAAGATCCAGTCCAATATCCAGCTTTTTTGAGAGTTCCCAGGTAAGGCCAGGATTACCCGGATCACCTTGCTGTACCCCAAAAACTGGAGTACCACCAAAAGATTGATTAATAGGAAAGTAGCTAGCCCTTGAAACATAATCAGTTATGTCATTGCTGCCTGTCGATCCGTAAGAAGCCCTGAGTTTTGCATTATCAACAAAGCCAAGTTTCTTGATAAAATCTTCTTCTGAAAGTCTCCACCCTAAAGCAAACGAAGCAAAAGTTTTATAGCGGTTGTTTGCCCCAAATCTGGAACTTCCGTCATTCCTGACTGTACCGGTAAATAAATACCTGTCTTTATACGCATAGTTAACCCTGCCAAGGAGCGATACAATTGAGTTTTCAGCAATTCCATTTGAACCGACCAAGGTCTTGGAGTTTCCTATTGAAACTACTTCAGGACCTATAATCTGTAATTCAGATACACGTGCTCCTACACCCTCGTAATGGTTTTTCTGAAGTGAAAATCCACCCAATGCATCAAAAGAATGTTTCCCCCAAGACTTTTTATAATTAATTGTATTTTCATTTATCCAATTAAACTGTTGGTTTTGAGAGACATTAAGAAAGCTTGTTGAAGGCATGTCAAACCGTGGTCCCGGAGAGTTATATAATACCTTATTTTTATCACTCCCAATATTCGCTGAAAGGGCTGACTTAACAGTCAAACCATCGAGAATTTGAATCGAAACATCAAGACCAGCCAGCATTCTAAAGAATTCAGTTCTATTGGAATAATCTTTTGCTGTTTCCAATGGATTCCCTATCGGATACATTCCGCTAACATCGCCGCCAAAAGCATAGGTGCCGTTGCTTCTTTTTACAGGAAGTGTTGGAGGTAATAAAGAGGCCTGAGCCTGAAGCGAACTCCAGTCACTGTAAGGCCCAGATTTTTTGATTGAAGTATAGTTTGGAGCCAAATTTAATTCTACCTTGATCTTATCGCTTGGGTGGTAATCCAACTTTAACCGCGAGGAATATTTTTTCTGTCCTTCACCAATTACAACACCCTCCTGATTAATAAAATTAGATGAAAGTAAATAGGTAACTTTTTCAGCACCACCGTGAGCAGATACTGAATAATTTTGAAAGGCACCCGTTTTGAAAATCAGATCCTGCCAGTTTGTATCGGTTTTCCCATCCCAATTAGCTAAACCAGCTGGCCGGGTACCCCCGTTTTTTTCGGTATAATACTCTACGTACTCTTTGGCATTCAATAATCTTAATCTGCCACTTTGAGGAATATAGGAAATACCACTGTTAACGTCAACATCTATCACCGAAGCTCCCGATTTCCCGGTCTTTGTCGTTACGATGATTACACCATTGCCCCCCCTGGATCCGAAAATAGCGGTTGCAGAGGCATCCTTAAGAATCTCCACTGATTCAACATCTCCAGGACTAATGGCAGCAGCATTGCGCTGGTCTGTAGGGAAACCATCGACAACCCATAACGGATCTGTTCCTGCGGTAATCGAAGATGCACCTCTTATTGTAATGGCACTCATTTCACCTGGTGAGGCATTTCGATCTACAACATTTAAGCCGGGGACCAATCCTTGCAACCCCTGTTGAACAGAAACGATGGATCGACTTTGAAGATTTACCGCATTAACTGAAGTGATTGAACCAGTAATATCTTTTTTTCTGGCGGTACCGTATCCAATGGCAACGATCTCATCAATCCCAACTACCTCTTCGGCCAGGGTAACATTTATTGAAGAATTGTTGCCGATAGCAATCTCTTGTTTTTTCATTCCAATAAATGAAAAAACTAGGGTTGTGGCATCTGCCGGAACAGCTAATCTGAACTTTCCATCTGTGTCGGTAATTGAACCTGTAGTTGTCCCTTTAACGACAACACTAACTCCTGGCAGTGGCACTCCTTTGGAATCTTTCGCACTGCCTGAGATCTCCTTCTTCTGGGGTTGATCACTTTTAACTTCTTCTCGAGCATCTCCAGACTTTTTTTGTTCATCCTTCAGATAAAGGAAGACTTGGCGATCATCAATACGATAGGATACATTAGCATCCTTCAATAAAAGGCTCAATACTTCATCAATAGTTTGGTTTTCGACCGAAATACTTTGTTTTAAATCAGCATTGAGAACATTTGAGTTGTACACAAAAATAAACTCGCTATTTTTTTCAATAGCGTTTAGTATCTCAGTAAAAGACGAATTCTCAAACTTAAGATCAAATTTAGCTTTTTGAGAATAGGTAGTTGCCGAAAAGGCCATCGAACCGGCAAACATTAGCAGAGTTAGTAGTTTCATTGCTAGAGGAATAACAATAGTTTTCTTCCATAGCCAGGAAGAATGAAAAATTGATTTTTTTTTCATAATTTTGAATTGAATTAATAAATAATTTTGCCTAAGGGCAAGTTAATTGTAAACCGGTTGATGTTACCAGCATTGACCGGTTCTTTTAATTAGTTAAATGGTCTTATTTTTTCATTTCATTCATAAAGGATTAGTTTTAAAGGCAGGATGAGTCATGCATGAAAAGTCTTCATCCTTGTTAGTAAATAACGAACATGCTCGTTTGATAATATAGTTATTGGTTATTCATAAAAACATATTTATCCTCTTGTTTTTTGTACTTTGTTTTGGAAATAAATGCGATTCCATCCAGCACCCTTTTTAAATCATCTTTCAAATCAAGTTTACCATAGATCTTTTCTACATGATCAGGTATTTCTGTTTCAATGGGGACGTTGTAGTAACGAGAAACTCGCTTTAATACATTTGTAACCGCTTCATCTCTAAAGGCTAAATAGCCATCCACCCAGGCAGTATAGAAGGTTGTGCTTTCAACATTATTAATTTCAAATATTTCATTACCTTTTGAGATAGTGGCTATCTGACTAGGAGCCAAAAATACCTCCTTGGAAAATAATCCCTCTTTAGAATTCATACTGATTTTACCTTCGACTAATACAATACTGTAATCTTTGTCATTCTGATAAGCCTGCACATTGAACCTTGTTCCATAAACCTTAATCTTAAATAGATCTGTTTTCACAAAAAATGGTTTATCCTTATCTTTTGTGACATCAAATAAAGCCTCGCCCTCCAGATAAACATCTCTGGTTTTTCCATTAAATACGGAAGGGAAAGTCAACTTTGAACCTGAATTAAGCCATACTCTTGTTCCTTCAGCTAAGGTTATACTCGACCTTTTTCCAAAAGGTACT
>CANJNY010000219.1 GCA_947475715.1 Prolixibacteraceae bacterium | reverse complement strand
TATTGAAAAAGACGGGAGTAAAAAAGATGGCGAACTTATTGCCGGCACAAGCGGTGTTTTCGAAGGCAGTGAACATGTTTTTAAAAACATTGATACTGTTGCCTGGAAAGTTTTGATGATTGAAGTGAATAGAAAAAAACCTTAAAAAAATCAGATTCTCAACTTTCAAATTACCAGTTAAAGAATATCATACCTATTCCCGTTAGTAATAAAACACAGGCACTCAAAACAGACATATATCTTTCTGAAAATAATCCAGATTTGAATTGCAATCCATACAATCCAATCATCACCATTATGGTCATGGACAATAAAGTACTGCATACATAACCAATGATCAACAACGACAATTTGAAATAAGCTTGTTGTAAAGAAGGTGCAAAAAACAATGGGATCAATGGCTCAGCTGGGCTTACAAAGAATATTACAAAAATGACCCAAGGTGTTACTTTGTATTTTTCCTTTGGTATTATCACTTCACCGTGGCGATGCTCGAATACAAATAAATCACCGGCATCATCCGATTCAAAATGTTTATGCGATTTATTGCGGTAAACATTTTGTATTGCCCATAGCAAATAAATCACACCAAAAAACAACATCAGCCATCCAGAAAGTCCGCCCCTTATATCATCCAGTATTTTGTAACGATGCATGCCCCATCCCATTAATACTCCCAACATGCCAATCATTAATGAACTGATGAGATGCCCCATTCCGCAAAACAATGTCCAGGCCATAGTGGTTATATAATTCCACTTTCGTGATTTAGACAAAGCAATAAAGGGCAAATAATGATCGGGGCCACTCACTGTATGAATGATGGCGATGCCACATGTAGACAAAAACAACACAAGAAAACTACCCGAAACCATTAAGTATTTTTTTGTTTTTAAAATAAACAGCGATGTCAACCAAACAGTCGTACAGCAACTCTGCCTTGTATCCTAGCATTCTTACAACCACTCCATTCACAGGTAATTTGCTAATACCAAAAGTAATGCCCTCCATATTAGCATACAAAGCAACCATTTCATCCTTGAATAAATTAAAATCATAATGCTCATCTAATATCAGCAAACTTGCCTGATGCGTAAATCCTTCCAATTGTCCAATAACATCGGGAAGCAATTTATTGGGCTGTACAAATAGATTTTCTTTTACAACCAATTTCTGATTAATGAAAATATTTGTCACACTTTGAAAAGAAGTAAACTTAAAAACCTCTCCATTATTTTTTCGACCACATGTAAGCACCTCTCCCCATATTAATAATGAACCTTTTGACAAATAAATATTATTCACCGATTTAAAAATAGAATTTTCATGTGGAACCACCGGTCTTGGCAAAAAAACAAAACAACTATTTTCATCCTGCACAACATCCATTTGTTGTGTTGCTCCTTCACGCATTTGAAATAAACGCTGATAACTCTGTGTATGCAGCTGAAGGTTGGCATTGGATTTAATGTGAATATTTAGATTGGTAACATCTCCATCCAACATCCCCGGAGAAGAACTCATTAACATCAAATGCAAGTCCCCCACTTTTTTATTTTCGGTAATGTCAATGATTTTATAAGGAGTAGAAAAAAAACAACTTCCCAGCAATGATTTTCCAGATTCAAAATTGACTTCCAACTTTATTGCAGACTTCATGTATGATAATTGTTTTTTCAGGAAAGTAATGCAGGCTCATTTACATCTTCCATCAATGCATATTTCTTTATCCATCCAATAATGTCATCAACGCCTTTCATCTCAAATAAATTAGTAAATATAAATGGCCTGCCCTTTCTCATTCTTCTTGTATCATCTTCCATAACGGTTAAGTCTGCACGCACATACGGAGCAAGGTCTATTTTATTAATAACCAACAAATCACTTCGGGTAATACCGGGACCACCTTTTCGAGGAATTTTATCCCCTTCTGCCACATCAATAACAAAGATGCTTAGGTCGGCCAAATCCGGACTAAAGGTAGCCGACAAATTATCACCGCCACTTTCAATAAAAATCAATTGAATATCTGGAAAACGAGTTGCCATTTCTTCAACTGCTTCTAAATTCATACTGGCATCTTCTCTAATGGCAGTGTGCGGACAGCCACCAGTTTCCACCCCTATTATTCTTTGAGGTGGGAGCAAACTATTTCGGGTAAGAAATTCAGCATCTTCCTTGGTATAAATATCATTGGTAATCACACCGATGCTGTAAGACGAATGCATCAATCGGGTGAGGCGCTCAATGAGTGCTGTTTTGCCAGAGCCAACAGGTCCGGCCACTCCAATTTTTATGTAAGTTCTTTCGCTCATTATTTAATTTATGACATGTATAATCTTGAATACAATCTTTCATGTTGCATTGATCGAATGTCAAATCCAGCACAGCAAATACCCAGCATATTCACATTAGGAGACATTGACCTCTCTACAAGCTCTGCAATATAATCATGAAGAGAGAATAGTATTTCTTGCCCATGCTGCTGACTCAAAGGAATTAATTTTACACAATTGGTAACCATCCCTGCTGATGCATTATAATAATATCCAAACAAGGCATTTCTTTTGTCAATATTTGCGGCATGTGCAACCAATGCAAACGCAATGGAATAATGACCATGAATTTTATTCAACTTAATTGCATTGTTATAATCATTCAACAATTCATTGTTTAAAAGAGGCATGAAAATCTTCAGCAATCTTGCTCCCAATTTTACACTTGCCTGACGTGTTTCCTCGGGCAGTTTAGTAGCATTGCTCATGTCATCCAATTCAAAAATCGCAGGCAGATCTTTCAACACTAAAGCATCCATTGAAAGCGATAGAAAGGCGCCATCATTATAAGATAAATTATCTGACAACACAGCGCACAAATAATCTGCCGCAGTTATTTTGTCATGCACAACACCCATTTGTACATAGGTTTCCAATCCACCGGAATGAGAAAACCCTCCAATGGGAAGTGCGGGATCACTCAACTGTAGCAAATTTAAAAGACTATGATTCATTTTTTTTGACTCTCATTATTTTCGAAAACAAACTCTGCCCTTCTGAATGTAAGTGGGCCGAAACAGATGTTTTCAATGGATACAACAATTTCTTATTTTCTTTACTTACCACGTATCCCTGCTTCTCCAATGATCGAAATAATGGAAGCTCAAAAGGAATAAGCAACGAATCATTCTCAATAAAAAGAGGCGCATGTTTATTGCCTATTTCATAGCTTAAGGAAGCTATTTCATATGCCGATTGAGGCAATATACTTATGACTTCACAAGGAACAATTTCTATCACAATAATTTTATGTTCATCTATATATATCACATCCCCTTCGTTTAAAAAAACAGGTCCTTCCATGGATTTAAATATTACCTCCACATTGCCAACCGTCTTTTTTCTAAATATCCTTTTACCGGCTTCAAACCATTCAAGGAAAAGCACATCAATGGAGCGATTAACTACTTCCATTTCATTCAGTCGACCTAATATTTTATTGAATGTTACCATGAATCAAAATAAAAAATAACGCTGTGCCAATGGCAATTCAGACAAAGGCTCGCAACCTATCACCACCCCATCTACTTTTACTTCATAATTTTCGGCATTTACTTCAATCAATGGAGTGATGTTGTTATGAATCATATCTTTTTTACCAATATTGCGACAGTTTTTTACAGGCAACAGTTTTTTCTGCAACTGATATTGTTGAATTACATTTTTTTCCAGAGATAATTTTGATACAAAACTGATGCAGGTATTATATAACGCTTTGCCATAAGCCCCAAACATATGACGATAGATGACAGGCTGCGGAGTAGGTATAGAAGCATTAGGATCACCCATTCTGGAAGCGATGATCATGCCGCCTTTTACAATCATTTCGGGTTTCACACCAAAGAATGCGGGTTTCCACAAAACAATATCTGCCAGCTTTCCTGCCTCCAGCGAACCTACATATTCACTGATACCATGCGAAATAGCGGGGTTGATGGTATATTTAGCAACATAGCGTTTCGCACGAAAATTGTCATTGTTGTTTAATGCATCTTCGGGTAAAGCGCCCCGTTGAACCTTCATTTTATGGGCTGTCTGCCAGGTTCTGGTAATCACTTCACTTACCCTCCCCATCGCCTGAGAGTCGCTGCTCATCATACTAAAAACCCCCATATCATGCAGGATATCTTCTGCTGCGATGGTTTCGGGACGAATGCGTGAGTCTGCAAAGGCAACATCTTCTGGTACTGATTTATCAAGATGATGGCAAACCATCAACATATCCAGATGTTCATCAATTGTATTAACTGTAAAAGGTCTGGTTGGATTAGTGGAAGAAGGAAGTACATTAGGGTACATGGCAGCCTTAATAATATCGGGTGCATGACCTCCTCCCGCTCCTTCGGTGTGAAAAGTATGAATCACTCTACCCTTTATTGCATCAATTGTACTCTCCAAAAAACCCGCTTCATTCAAAGTATCGGTATGAATGGCTACCTGCACATCACATTGGTCTGCCACTTTTAAAGAAGCATCGATAACTGCAGGCGTGCTGCCCCAATCTTCATGAATTTTTAAACCAAGTGCCCCTGCTTCTATTTGTTCCATCAGAGGTTCAATAGCAGCGCAATTGCCTTTGCCAAAAAAACCAAGGTTCATAGGAAAAGCATCCGCAGACTCCAGCATTTTTTGAATGTTCCATGCGCCAGGTGTAACAGTAGTGGCGTTGGTTCCATCAGCTGGACCTGTGCCGCCACCTATCATGGTAGTAATGCCACTAAATAAAGCATGATCAATTTGCTGTGGACAGATAAAGTGAATATGGGTATCAATACCACCTGCAGTTGCAATCAATCCTGCACCACCATGCACTTCTGTAGCCGCACCAATAATCATATTTGGCGTAATACCATCCATTGTATCGGGATTACCTGCCTTGCCAATTCCAACAATCTTGCCGTCTTTGATTCCAATGTCACCCTTTACAATGCCCCAATGATCAATGACTATCACACTGGTAATTACAAAATCAAGCACCCCTTCATCCCTGGTTGCACGGGCAGATTGGGCCATTCCATCGCGAATGGTTTTACCACCGCCAAACTTCGCCTCATCACCATAAACAGTAAAGTCTTTTTCTATTTCGATAAACAATTCAGTATCGGCCAATCGAACTTTGTCGCCTGTTGTTGGCCCATACATATTGGCATATTTAATCCGATTAATTTCAATACTCATGATTTAGTTGTTTTAAAATGATTGACAGATAATTGCTGCATCGCTTTTTCCTTAGCACTTTCATCCAAATTGCCATCGACCAAATTATTAAAACCAAAGATTTTCTTATCCCCTCCAAACTCTACCAGTGTTACTTGCTTTTCTTCACCCGGTTCAAACCTTACGGCAGTACCCGCGGGGATATCTAATCGCATTCCAAATGAAAGCATCCTGTCAAACTGCATGTCTTTATTCACTTCAAAAAAATGAAAATGAGATCCAATTTGTATGGGCCTATCGCCTGTATTTAAAACTTGAACTTCAATGGTTGCTCTATTTGCGTTTGCAATCAGAGCTGTTTCTTTTAGAATGTATTCGCCTGGAATCATAAATATTTTTATTATTACCTAATGGGATGATGTACCGTTACTAATTTGGTGCCATCTGGGAAAGTAGCTTCAATTTGAATATCATGAATCATCTCGGGCACACCTTCCATCACATCATTTCTGCTAAGCATATCAGCACCCAACTGCATCAGCTCTGCAACAGTTTTACCATCACGCGCCAACTCTTGCAGCCTTGAACTAATAAGTGCTATTGCCTCCGGATAATTCAATTTAAGCCCACGTAATCGCCTTTTTTCAGCCAATTCACCAGCGAGGTGCAATAGTAATTTTTCTTGTTCCCTGGGAGATAAATGCATAAAAAATCTTTTTTGAAAAGCGTGAAATAAATTGGTAAGAAAGAGAATAAAAAAACTTGACTGAAAATATATTAAACGCTTTCTCAACTTGCATTTGCTGTGTTAAACACTTAAGTAAAACACTACCATTCAATCATGAAAATACTTCATTTGCAGATAAGTAGTTGAACTTTCTTCCTGATCTTTTATTTATTTCGTTTTCAACCTTTTATTGAAGAGAACATATGCACTTGCCTTACCCAATTTTTCATCCTTACATTTTATTGCATCATGTACATTGAAATCTATTTTCTAATGATAAGTACTTTCCAGGGGGTTATATTATTTTGAAGCCTTAGTCAGAAGTCACTCCCCAATTTTCCAAAACGAAATAATTTCTCTTACCAACGAAATACTTTTAAATACTAAAAAATCAACTTGTATTTTTGACCATCGTTAGAAGTTGCATTATTGG
>CANJNY010000218.1 GCA_947475715.1 Prolixibacteraceae bacterium | reverse complement strand
TTTGGTATCAAAACACAATTACAATTTGGAAGATTATTTGTGACAGCTGCAATAGCCAATCAAAAATCACAAAGACAATCTATGGCTTTGCAAGGAGGTACGTCCACTCAAAAATTCCAAAAAAGGTTAGATGATTATGAAGAAAATAGGCACTTTTTATTAGCACAATATTTTAGAGACAACTACAACAAGGCGATGTCAACATTACCATTTGTAAATTCGCAAGTGAATGTACAGAGGATTGAAGTATGGGTCACAAATCGTTATGGACAAACCACCAATGCACGTGATGTAGTGGGGTTTATGGATTTAGGGGAGCCTAAACCCAATAATAGTAATTATAATATTAATTCTATCACCAAATTACCAGATAACAATGCGAATAGTTTGTATAAAAATATTTCAGGCAATTCTATTTCCAGAAATCCCTCTGCAGTAGCAAGTATTCTAAATTTAGCTGGGCTCAGATCGGCAGAAGATTATGAAAGGACTTTTGCCCGAAAATTATCGGAAAACGAATATTATTTTAATCCACAAATTGGGTTTTTATCACTTAATGTTCCTTTGCAACCTGATGAGGTTTTAGGAATTGCATTTCAGTACACATTTAATGGTAGAGTATATCAAGTAGGGGAGTTTTCGGAGAACGTAGCATTAGATCCAATTAAGGGAACTCAAAATGTCTTGTTTTTGAAATTATTAAAAGCAACAACGCAAAGAACCGATTTACCTATTTGGAATTTAATGATGAAGAATGTGTATTCCCTGGATTTATTTGGTTCTATCCAACAGCAAGATTTTCAGTTGAATGTTTTGTATGAAGAACCTAGCAAGGGATTAAAAAGGTATTTACCTGTAACCAGTCCAAGTGTAGAAGGACAATCATTGATTAAGTTACTACAATTAGATCGATTAAATAATAGAAACGATCCCCAACCGGATGGTATGTTTGATTATGTGGAAGGATTTACAGTATTATCCAAAATGGGACGAATTATATTTCCATTGTTAGAACCTTTTGGAGATGATTTAAAAAACATTGCTTTTAAAGGAATTGATAGTTTGATTGCAAGAAAATACTTGTTTCCTCAATTGTATCGAAATATTAAAACAGAAGCACAAACCTTTGCCAACTTAAATAGATTTATCATGGAAGGGCAGGTAAAAGGCAGTGCAGGAGGTTCTGAAATTAGTTTAAATGCGTTTAATGTTCCTCCTGGTTCCGTATCGGTAAGAGCAGGAGGGCAGGTGTTAATGGAAGGACGCGACTATGTAGTGGATTATGGTTCAGGTACTGTGCGTATTATCAATCCAGGCATCTTAAGTTCTAATATACCCGTAAATGTTTCATTTGAAAACAATTTAGGATTTGGATTTCAGGAAAGAGGCTTTAAGGCTTTAAGGTTAGATTATATGGCTAATAAAAAGTTTTCTTTTGGGCTTACTTCTACTAATTTAAGTGAAAGACCATTTTTTTCTAAAACCAATTTTGGGTCGGATCCTATAAACAATAAGATGTATGGATTTGATTTTAATTATAAAACCGAATTGCCAAGTGTGACCAAAGCTTTAGATAAACTTCCTTTTTATAGCACGAAAGCAAAATCATACTTAACTGCTTATGGGGAAGGCGCTTATTTGCAACCTGGACATGCGCAACAAATTGGTAAGGGGGGTAATGGAGTCGTGTATTTAGATGACTTTGAATCAACCCGTACTAATATTGATTTGCGATTTCCTTTTACTGCGTGGACTTTAGCTTCAACACCTCAAGAAAAATTTAAGGAGGCGGTATTATCAGACTCGATTGATTATAATTTTAATCGGGCAAGATTTTCTTGGTATACCATTGAGCCTACACTACAAGATAAAAATAGTGCTAGTAATCCAGTACGATCCAATTTGGCTTCATTGAGTGATCCAAGAGTGAGACAGGTTTTTACGAATGAATTGTTTCCTCAAAAAACCACTAATATTACCGATGTTCAATTGCCCACATTTGACTTAAGCTATTACCCAAAGGAACGAGGTCCATATAATTATAATTATAAAGATTACGACGAAACTGGGAAATTTTATAATCCTAAAGATAAGTGGGGTGGTATTATGCGAGCATTGGATCAAACTGATTTTGAAAGTAGCGTAATTGAATATGTTGAATTTTGGATGCAAGATCCATTTATAAAATCGGGAGCGACAAAGGGAAGTTTGGTATTGAATTTGGGAAATATAAGTGAAGATATATTAAAAGACGGAAGACGTTTTTATGAGAATGGAATGCCTACACCCACCATTCCTGCTGGAATAGATAGCTCCACTTGGGGTCGTGTACCAATCAATCCCATTCAAGTAACTAATGCCTTTAGTAATAATCCAGAGGATCGCAAATTTCAAGATGTTGGTTTAGATGGATTGGGGGATGTAGATGAGAGAATAAAGAAAGCATATATTATTAATAAAATATCAGATATTAATCTAAAGACGGAATTCAATGCCGATCCATCTGCAGATAATTACGTTTGGTATAGAGATACGAAATATGATGCAAATGCAACTGGTATTTTAGGAAGGTATAAATATTATAATAACCCGCAAGGTAATTCGGCCTTGGCAGGGAATAGTGATTTTAGCAGTGCTGCTACCTTGTTACCTGATAATGAAGATTTAAATAGAGATAATACATTAAATGAAACGGAAGCGTATTTTGAATATCAAATTAATTTAGAAAAAAACAATATTGCAATTAATAAAACAAATTATGTTACAGATGTAAAAACAGTCAATGTTTCGTTAGCTGATGGCACTAAAAGTATTGAGAATTGGTATTTATTCAGAGTGCCCATTAAATCTTATACTAGAAATATAGGAGGGATAAGAGATTTTAAATCTATTCGTTTTTTAAGGATGTATTTAACCAATTTTGAAGATTCAGTTACTTTACGTTTTGCAAAGCTAGATTTAGTTAGAAATCAATGGAGACAATTTAATTATGTAGTAGATAGTTTGGGAAATTATGATTCCTTACTTGGTAACAATCAAAATACCAAGGTGAATACTTTAGCAGTAAGTATAGAAGAAAATGGAAGTAGAACGCCTGTAAATTATATCATACCTCCTGGTATTGAAAGAGTTCAATTGTTGAGTAACAATGGGGTTAATTTACTTCAAAATGAACAGGCATTAAGTATTCAATTAAATAATTTGCAAAAGAATGCATCTCCAAGAGGGGTATTCAAAACTATGAATATTGATATTAGAAGGTATGGTAAGCTATCCATGTTTTTACATGCAGAAGACAAGAAGAATATCAATAGAGTGGACAGTGGTTCTATGACTGCTATTATTCGCATTGGGCAGGATTTTCAAAATAATTATTATGAAATCAGAATACCATTAACTACGACCAAGCAAAAAGTATATTCTAATGCAGAAGCAAGGGAAGTGTGGCCAATAGAAAATGAGTTGAATTTAAGTTTGATGGAATTAGTTCAATTAAAACTAGAGCGAAATAAGCAAAACATTCCATTCAATCAAAAATTTGGAATCAATCATGGCCGCCAAAGATATTCAGTCATGGGAAATCCAAACTTGGGTGAAATACGTGGTGTATTATTGGCATTTGAAAATACAAATTCGGTTGTTCCAATGGATGCGGAAGTTTGGGTGAATGAATTAAGGTTATCTGATTTGGATGAACAAGGTTCTTGGGCTGCTTTGGGTAGAATGGATTTAATTTTAGCAGATTTGGCAACTGTTGCTGTTTCGGTGAATAGTCGTACCTCAGGATTTGGTAGCATAGAACAAAAAATGAATGAGCGAGCAAAGTCGGGATTAACTCAGTTTGATATTGCAACGAATATTGATGCAGGAAAGTTATTGCCTAAGCAAGCCAGGATTTCATTGCCTGTATTTGCTAGCATTAATAAAACAATGGAAAATCCGCAATTTGATCCATTTGAGAAAGACATATTGTATAAGGATAAAGTAAATAGTTTAACAGGAAGTAAATTAGATTCTGTTAAAAAAGCATCTATCGATCAAACGACCATCAAGACGATTAATTTTACCAATGTGCGTTTTTTACCGGGGAAAAATCAGTCACTAATAAGTCTAAGCAATTTTGACTTTAGCTATTCTTATTCTCAATTATTGCAGTCAAGTCCTGTGGTCAGCCAAAATAAAATAGATAAACAACGAGGCGCCATAGGGTATACATTCAATAAAAATGGAAAATCGTTTGAGCCATTTAGGAAATTAATAAAATCCAATTCGCCTTGGTTTAATTTTGTGAAGGAGATAAATATTAATCCTACTCCTAATTTAATTAGTTATCGTGCAGTATTTGATCGACAATTTGGTGAATTTATTCCAAGGGTAGTGAATTCATATGATGGAACTACAGATAGAGTGGATACTACTTATGATAAATATTTTACCATGAGTAGGTTGTTTAATATGCGATGGAGCTTAACAAGATCATTGAACCTAGACTTAAATGCAAATATGAATTCTCGTATTGACGAGCCAGCAGGACGAATAGACACTAAAGAGAAAAAAGATTCATTAATGCGAATGTTATTACAAGCAGGACGTAATACTTTATATACGCAAAGAGCTACGTTGAGATATGATATACCAACTAATAAGTTCCCATTAACAGATTGGATTATGTCAAGCTATAATGTTTCTACCAATTATAATTGGGTAGGGGCAAGTCGATTAGCCCAAGAATTAGGGAATACTATTGAAAATACTTTTTCACAACAATTGAATGCTCAATTCAACTTCACTAATTTTTATAATAAATCTAAATTGCTGAGAGCGGCTTTATCCAATATGCCCAACCAGGGAGCACAAAATGCAGCCAATCCTTTAGCGAACAGAATTTTAATGACAAAAGTGGAAGCATTAGAAGGTAAGAAAGGAAAAGAACGCATTGCAGCATTAAAAAAATGGAGAGAAGATCGAAGACAAGAAAGAATGGCTCAAAGAGTATTGAAAGCAAATGAACCTGTAAACTTCCCGGATGCATTAAAACCAATTGCTAATTTTTTCATGATGCTTAAAACGGCATCTATTGATTATTCTGAAAATTATAATAGTCGATTGCCAGGATATATGCCTGGAGTCAATTTCTTAAATTCAAATTGGGATGGATTTGCGCCTGGTATGGACTATGCTTTTGGTAAACAGCCTGATTCAAGTTGGTTGAGGTCACAAGAAAATAAAGGGTTGTTATCTAGGGATGACAAATTTAATTTAATGTTCAGACAAGGCTTTGATCAAAAGTTTACAGCTCGTATACAATTAGAACCTATTAGCGGATTTAATATCGATATTCAATTTAATAAAACATTCACCAAAGATTATTCCGAATTATTCAAGGATACAAGCGGCACTGGAATTAAATCTCATTTAAATCCTTTATCAGCAGGAGGTTTCAATATTAGTTATTTCGCATTGAATACTTTCTTTGATGCCCATGACCCCAATGTTTTATCTAATGTGTTTAAAACTTTTGAAGCTAATAGAGTTATTATTTCAAATAGGGTGGCAGAAAAAAATCCATATTGGGACAATAAAAAAGATCCTAATGGATATGCAATTGGTTATGGCAAGTATTCTCAAGATGTTTTAATACCTGCTTTTATTGCAGCATATACCGGAAAAAATCCACATGATGTTTCTTTATTGAATCAAAATAATTCATCCATTAAGTCTAGTCCATTCTCTGGATTAATGCCTATGCCTAATTGGAATATTAATTATAGCGGTTTATCTAAAGTGCCAGGCATTAGCAATTTATTTTCTAATATCACTTTAACACATGGATATAATGGAAGTTTAGCGATGAATAGTTTTACAAGCTCATTAATGTATGCCGATAGAAGATTCTTAGGGGCACCCTCTTTTCTAGATCCTATCAGCGGAAACTATATACCTTATTTCTTAGTACCCAACATTACTATCAGCGAACGAATGGAGCCATTGATTGGGGTAAACATTACAACTGTGTCACAATGGTCAATGCGTTTTGAATACAAGAAGAGTAGATTGTTGGCATTAAGCTTAATCGATTACCAATTAAGCGAAAACAATAGTAAAGAGTGGGTGTTTGGAACTAGTTATAGAGCTAGAGGAATTCAATTACCTTTCAATATCCCAGGTTTAAATAATAATAAACTAGCGAATGATTTAACCTTTAGATTGGATATGGGATTGCGTGATATGTATAATAGCAATAGCCGTTTGGATCAAGCCAATGCTTATGGAACTGGGGGAAGTAAGGAAGTTACTTTACAGCCGTCTATTGATTATGTATTGAATAGTAAGATTAATTTAAAGTTCTTCTTTGATCAAAGAAGAACCACCCCT
>CANJNY010000217.1 GCA_947475715.1 Prolixibacteraceae bacterium | reverse complement strand
CTGGCCAAAGACGCCGGCATGAAATATATCGTATTCACTTCAAAACATCACGACGGTTTTTGTATGTGGAATACCAGGTATACTGATTTTAATATCATGCATTCTCCTTTTAAACGCGATGTCATGAAAGAATTGGCCGAGGCATGCAAAAAGTATGACATGGCTCTGGGATTTTACCACTCTACCTGCGACTGGCACCATCCCGATTTCCCGTTGACCAGTCCGGGGGGAACTGTCAAAAGAGAAACTTCTAATCTGGATAGATATACTGAATATCTTAAAAATGAATCAGTTGAAATTATTAAAAACTATGGTCCCCTTTTGGTGATGTGGTACGATGTACCCATGGAATTTGATGCAGTTCGTGGCCAGGGTGTGATTGATGAAATTCGTAAAGTGCAACCCGATATCCTGGTCAATAACCGCACCGGAGCGCCAGGCGATTTCGATACTCCGGAACAACGCGTGGGTGATTTTCAGGTAAACCGTCCCTGGGAAACCTGCATGACCATCGCTGATCAATGGGCATGGAAACCTAATGATAATGTAAAATCACTGGAGGAATGTCTGCATAGCCTGATCCGTTCAGCCGGGGGTGATGGCAATCTCTTGTTTAATGTTGGTCCAATGGCTGATGGTCGCATTGAACCGCTTCAGGTAACACGGCTAAAGGAGATGGGTGAGTGGCTTCAGAAATACGGCTATTCCATCTATGCCACCCGAGGTGGCCCATTTAAACCTTCAGAATTTGGTGTGACAACCCGCAAAGGAAATACCATTTATTTACATATCCTGATATGGAAAGGTAAATCACTGAAAATCGTTTTGTCTTCATTGGATATGCAGATCACGGGATGCCGGTTGGCCGGGGGAGGAGATATTAAGGTGATCAAACAACGGGGAACTTACACCATTGAACTGGAAGATAAAGTTTTGCAGCCGATTAATACGCTGCTTGAAATTCAGACTTCCGGGAATGTGATGAATATCCAACCCGCAGCAATGAAATTTGTTTTTACACCATAGAAGGATATTGTTAATACAGGCTAATTACTATATAATGAGGCGATTTGGACAAATTATTGGTGTCGATCCGTTAAGCTTCGATGCATACAAAAATTACCATGCTGCTGTTTGGCCCGAAGTGCTGGAAATGATTACAAAATGTAACATCCGGAATTATTCTATTTTTCATAAAGACAACCTCCTGTTTGCGTATATGGAATATATCGGGGATGATTTTAGTGCAGATATGGCTCAAATGGCTGCCGATCCTAAAACACTTCAGTGGTGGGATGTTATGATGCCGATGCAAAAACCCCTTTCAGGCAGATCTGACGGTGAGTGGTGGGCCGCCATGGAGGAGGTATTTCATTTGGACTAAATAGGACACAAAGTACTTTTTTGATTTTTTTTTACCATGCTTTTGCCGTCAGATGGCTTTTGTGAGATTATAGGGCATGATAGCGTTAACGTTAACGTAGCAAAGCTGCCTGTTTGCAAATCTTAAGCCATATCGCAGTGACAGCTTTATGTAAGGAAATACATTAGAAAAAATAGTATTCAACTTTAACCAATTATCCTAAATGAAACGAACTGCCAATTGTCTTGCCAAACTGGAACGGATCAACAAAGCGCTGCAACATATTGAGCCTGACCGGGTTCCAATTAGTGATTTTTTTTGGGGAAGTTTTGTAAAGCGATGGCGTAAAGATCTTAACTTGCCCGATGATGCCGAACCCTATTCTTATTACAACCTCGACTGGGTGGTTACTACCCCCAACATGGATCCACACATCCGTCCGTTTGAAACAATCCGCGAAAACGAGATTGAGGTTGTTGTTAAAACCGGATTTGGTGCCACGTTGCGAAAACGGTTTGATTTTCAGATGCCCGAATTTATGACCTTTGATGTGGATACCATTGAAAAGCTCGGGGCTTTTGAGTTCGATGATCCTTTCGATTCGCGGCGATATTTTGAAGCAGGAGATAATCAGATTGCTGGTGTGGGCGATGGGTTTGAACGAAACTCACCGCCATGGATTGAAACTGTCCGAAGACTTTATCCCGATTTTCCGGTATATGGAAGCATTATTGAATGCTCCGAGTGTCTGACCCGGCTTGTTGGACAGGAAAATACCCTTTGGTGGATGGGAATGTATCCTGATGAACTTGGTGCCTGCATCAACAGAATCGGTCAGTTTTATCTCGATAGCACCAGAGCCCAGATTGCTGCCGCCAATGGATTACTCGATGGGATGGTGATCTGGGGAGATGTGGCATTTAAGCAAACCATGCTTTTCGACCCGGAGTATTGGCGCCAATATTTTAAACCATGGGTCAAGGCGATGATCGATGAATGTCACAAAAATAACCTTCCGGTAATTTACCACGGGTGTGGAAATGTTAGTCTGATCTTTGAAGATTTTATCGAAATGGGTCTTGATGCCTATAATCCGCTGGAAGTTAAGGCAGACATGGATGCCGTCAGGTTAAAGAAACGCTATGGAGATCGCATCGGGTATTGTGGAAATAATGATATCCAGGTTTGGGAAACCGGTGACCTGGAACTAATTAAGCGCGAGACGCTTAAAAAGCTTAATGCGGCTAAGCGGGGTGGATTTATTTTTCAGTCCGATCACTCCGTCTCGAGTGGCGTTTCAGGTCATACCTATGATTTTATCGTAAAACTTGTGCGTGAACACGGCAATTACCCTTTAAATCTGGGAGAATTTGATCTCCAAATGTAACCATCCCTGACAGGACTTCTATTCCTGTCAGGGATGTCGAATAAGTGATAAGTCTGATTTGATTTATCTCACCATCATTTGAAGCGTAGCTACTTTCAATTCCTTCCATTCACGTGTTTTCAACCCCTCTTTGACCGCCAGGCTGGTCGTCAGATCCATTGGGCCCCCTCCGGACCCTTCCATGAAGGATGAGAGTTGTGCCGCATCTGTATACATGCTTACTGTAATATGAGTGCCGTATGCTTCACCTCCGGCTGGTAAAATGGCACGAAGCAATTCCCAGCTCCCTTTTTTACCCTTTGAAACCATCTCCTGGTGCCATGGTTTAAAAATTTCTGATTCGGCTTTTTCATAATTGTCGTCCAGTTGCTTCATAATATCCATGGTGCACATAGTACCCACCTTCATTGTAAATTCACCCTTTGTGTTGTCGACCTGTTTTAATAAAACCTGATTGGCAATTGTTCGCGATTTACCTGTCTTCTCAAACATGACGGTAAGCTCTTTCTCATTCATCTTGGGATAAGCTTTTTTTGCATAGGCCATCACATCCAACCCGGTAATTTCAGTCATCATATTCTGCAGATTTGAAAAAAGAGTTACAGTTAAATATTGCGATCCTTGCTGCGTCCCCGACGGAGTCAATGTCCACATATCCCATCCTATTATGCTCTTATCTGCCACCCTTTGTTTGTGAATTCCGGACCAGAAATCTTCAACAGGCCAGTAATCTACTGTGTTTGTGCCGTCCACATGCATAAATTCAAATAACAGATACACGTTTTTTTCCTTCTCTTGTGCTTTTGTCCCTAAGGTGATCAATGCAACAATAATCAATGTTAAAAATGTTTTCATATTCAAATTGTTTTAATGATTTATAATTTAAGATAAGGCTATTCCAGTATTAATCCGGATTTAGAGCATTGAAATTCAATTTCCCCTGGTTGTGGATTCGTGTAGCGAATCCTATGCTCATTCAGAGGCAGGCACCTCTTAAAGCTAATTTATAATGCAAAACCAAACACCCGTTTTCGACAAGGCAATAGTCTTCATTTTTTCCTCCTTTCTTAGTTTCGTTTGAACTGGTACCTCTTTTCAGGTTCTATGGAGCAAATTAATTTTATTTATACAACTCTACTCAAAATTTATTTTCAGAATATTACACAGAAATCGAAGATTGTCAGAGATTATTTATTTAGAACATTTATAAATAAACTATTGTTCACGATATTGTGGATTAATTTGATTTTTAAGTAAAAATAAGTTTGTAATGACAGATTTTTTATAGGTATTTATTTGTTTAAAATCCAATAGAACAGTTTATTGAAATGATTGTTTAATAATTTACTGAAAATAATAAAATACAATAAAAAATAATATGTTTATTAAATTAAATGAATAAAAATAATATTTATTCATTTTTATAAAACTATTTTCAATATTTTTACACCAGATACTTACCAATATTTGGACAGATGAACATTGAAACATATTTTAAGATTAGCTACGGGTTATATATTGTAACTACGCAGGCAGGAAACCGGAAAGGTGGATATATTGCCAACACACTATTTCAGGTAACAGCTACGCCCCCTCAATTTGCAATAAGTTGTAATAAGGATAATTATACCACCGGCTTAATCAAAGAGAGTGGTGTTTTTGGCTTCTCGGTTCTAAGTGAGAAGGCGAGTGCATCATTGATTGGGAATTTTGGATATAAGAGTGGCCGTGATTTTGATAAATTTGCCGGGGTAAACTATTTTACCGGTAAAACCGGAAGTCCCATTGTCACAGATTCTTCGGTGGCCTGGTTTGAATGTAAGGTTACTCAGTCTTACGAAGTGGGTACCCATGTGGTTTTTATTGGTGAGGTGATTGATAACGGCTCGATCGAAGAGAAAACCAAATCATTAACGTATAACTACTATCGGGAGGTTTTAAAAGGGTACTCCCCAAAGAATGCACCAACCTACATCGAAAAAGCGAATGTTGAAGCACTTTTTGCTGACCAGAAAAAACAACTGGATGTATGGCAGTGTCAATTGTGCCATTATGAATACGAAGAGGAAAAGGGCGATCCAATCACCGGGATAATAGCTGGAACTTCATTTCTTGATTTACCTGAGGACTGGACCTGTCCCATTTGCGGGGCTGGAAAACTGTTATTCGAGAAGGAGTAACCAACAAAAGCGGAAATGTGATTTTAATCTTTATTCCCCGACCTGGTGGAATATATTTTCACCGAATAATCTGTTAGGATTATTCGGTGTTCTTGCCAGTGGCTCTGTTCTTTTATTTCACTGCGATTTGCAAATCGATTTTATTTTTAGTATTTTACAGTATTCTAATCTGGAATCTCCAAAAGCGTATTTCAATGGCAAAACGCAAGGCAATATTGACTAATCTTCTTCCCGGTGATAAACGTGTCGTTGTTGGGGAAAAAAAGATGGAAAGCGAGAGTAATCTTCGCCAAAGAGCAGAGGAATTATTGGAAAATAAACTACCCGTTCCGGTTTCTATCAAGGTCAAACGTTCCAAAGGGGCCAGTTACTTTACCGAGGCAGAAGCTCAGAGAATCATATATGAGCTTGAGGTTCATCAGATTGAGTTGGAATTACAAAACAAGGAACTGCTTCAGGCAAAGGAACAAATTGAAAACCTCGCAGATAAATATACTCAACTATACGATTTTTCACCGGCTGGTTACTTTACACTTACAAAAGGGGGTGAAATTGTCGATCTAAACCTCTACGGATCTCAGATGCTGGGTAAAGATCGGATCAGGTTAAAGAATAGCCAATTTGGCTTTTTTGTTGCGGAGGAGTCTAAGGGGGAGTTTAGTCATTTCATCGATTCCGTGTTTTTGAGCGGTAGTAATGCTTCGTGCGATATTATGTTGAGTTCTGAAAATGGAAATATCCCAATAGAGCTCTCCCTTACTGGAATTATTTCAGAAGATAACGGGCAATGTCTTGTCGCTGCAACCGATATTTCAGAACGTAAAAGGGCTGAAAAGGTGATTAAAGAGAAGAATCTGGAACTTCAGAGGATTAATGCCGAGAAGGATCGTTTTTTTTCGATTATTGCTCATGATCTTCGGGGTCCGTTTAACGGATTTTTGGGACTTACCGAGTTAATGGTTAACGGCTTATCCGAAATGCCACTTGAGGAGCTCCATGAAATTGTAGTAATGATGAGAAATGGAGCAACGAATCTTAACCTGCTGCTTGGAAATCTGCTGGAGTGGTCTCAAATGGAAAGGGGGATGTATGCATTTACACCGAAGTTTTTTAAAATCAGACCAAGCCTTGATAATAGCTTGGTTTTTGTCCGGGAGAGTGCCAGCGAGAAGGAGATTACACTTGATTGTCAGATTGCTGATGATTTAGTTATATATGGTGATGTTGTTATGGTCGATTCCTTATTCCGGAATTTAGTATCCAATGCCGTGAAGTTTACCCATTCCGGCGGCAGGATTACCATATTCGCGGTGCCTTTCTCAGATACTTATATGGGGTTTAGCATCAAGGACACCGGGATAGGGATGGACAAATATTTAATTGATAATCTTTTCCGACTCGATGTAAATGTTGGTCGGAAAGGTACAGAGGGTGAGTTAACTACCGGTTTGGGGTTGAATATTTGCAAAGAGATCATTACCAGGCACAAGGGGCGAATATGGGTAGAGAGTGAAACAGCAAAAGGGAGTATATTCCATTTTACGCTACCCCTTCT
>CANJNY010000216.1 GCA_947475715.1 Prolixibacteraceae bacterium | reverse complement strand
GCCGATCGCGCACATTCCAGCCTCGATGATGTTACGCCTGAACAGGCTTACCTTGAATTGCTACCCAAGCTCGTGAGAGCCGCATAGAATGAAAACTACGGCGTGCCCCGCGTTCGTCGTCAACATTGACTGCGCTTCGCCCAAACTAACCTGCTCGGATTCCACTTATAAATCGGGGAATTCTGTTCAAACAAACGGAGCCACTTCTGGTGTCTGTGATCTTCGTTATCTAGGCGAAATGCTTTGGCATACATGCCATCCGTTCGCCCAATTTTGCATTGCAGTTAATATACAAGCTCTCACGCTGGACGTTGCTTCAGAGAAAATCTAATGAGAAATACATCCAATGTACATTGACTATTTAAAATTTCGTGATCCAGATGATGGTATGAAACTCGAACTGATTAATGGCATGCTCTGTAACAATAGAAATGGATCCTCTTATCCAGTGGTTAATGGGATTCCTCGTTTCGTGACACATAAAAATTATTCAGATAGTTTCGGCTTACAATGGAATGAATTTAGACGAACCCAACTAGACTCTTACAGTAATACTAAAATAACATATGATCGCCTTGAAAGATGTCTTCAGGGGCATATGAAAGAGCTATCTGGAAAGTTAGTACTAGAAGCGGGTTCAGGTGCGGGACGATTTACAGAGGTGTTATTAGAGGGGGGCGCCACCGTACATTCATTTGATTTGTCAAACGCTGTTGACGCAAATTATACTAATAATTCAAAAAGTAAAAATCTTATTTTAGCTCAGGCGGATATACGTAAGATTCCATTTGAAAAGAATAATTACGATTATGTTATCTGTTTAGGGGTACTTCAGCACACGCCAAACCCAGAAGAAAGTATGCGATGCTTGTATCAAATGGTTAAGCCCGGCGGGTTTCTTGTCCTTGATCATTACTTATTTAGGCTAAGGAACATATTGCCACCGCCAATTGGTAGCGCTAATATTGTATACCGAAAAATAATTCTGATGCTACCAGCTAAAATTCAATTTCGTGCAGTTAAGTTTATTGTAGATATATTATTTCCAGTTCATTGGTTATTTCGAAAATCAAATACAGTTCAAAGAATTTTACGTCGCGTTTCTCCTGTTCATTTTTATTTTAAATCGCTCAATTTAGTGTCAAAAAATTTGTGTTATGAATGGGCGCTTCTTGATACACATGACAGCACCACAGATTTTTATAAACATCATCGAACACTAAGTCAGATTCGAAAATATCTTGATATTTTGGGCGCTTCGGAAATCTCAGTAAGACTAGGTGGAAATGGTATTGAGGCATTTTGTAGAAAAACTGTTCTACATAATGGTGGCCTATAAAACTAATCGTAATTAGGGGGCGAATTTTTAATGGGTTGGCCTCCTTTATATTGGTTATATGAGTATTTCGTTGGAGGGGACGATTATCTATAAATATTAGCACTTTTATGGAATTATAGTTTCAGTAAAACTACGATTAGGCCTATCGCATCTACTACAGTTTTGGTATTTCAGTAACTATTTACATAATTTAAAAAATTTTAGCACTTCAGTAAAAACTGGGGAGAATACAGAAGTGCTCCAAAAATATACGCACATAGTATTGGGGCCTTATTTTGAAATTTGAAAGGATATATACGCTAGTTCTCTCGGCAGATAGTGAACCTTACCCAAAGAGAATCCTGATCGATACGATCATAAGGGGTTTGTTAAGAGTTCCCTATGGGCAAAATATCCCAGAAAATATTGCCCGTTTCGATTATAAAAATATATTATCTAGGTTGCTAAATAGCCATTACGATAAACTTTCATATACTCAGGATTGGCTTGATGCATTGAAGGGGAGTGATAGCATAAGTGCTGATATTTGTAATATAAATAATCTGGTTGACCTTGGCGGTAAGTTAAAAAGTCTGAGAGACTATGAGCTAATTATTATCCTTCATTCTGCTCTAGGGGATGACTGCCGGTTAATTTCTTCTATTTCTTCATTCCTTGATCGAAGGAAATGTCCCTTAATCGCTTTTATCGGAAACGAGTATGATTTACTTCCTGAAAAGAAAAAGATACTCACATCGTTATCTGTTGATTATATTTGTACCCAGTTGCCATTCACTGTTGGTTCTTGGCTGTATGAAGACGTAATTTCGGCTCGTGTCGTAGCGATGCCGCATGCGCTGAATCAAAAAAAATATTTCGACCAACAGTTAGTAAGACCTAATGTGCTGGGGTTCATTGGATCGTTGCATCCTTTATGGATAGGAGATAATGATCGGTCTTGCCTAATTCGGCGGGCCAACGAAATTATGTTAGAACTCAATCTGAGGGGCATGATAGATCTCGCGGGGCGGAACCTACCCTCATCACAATGGGCGAAATTTTTAAATGAGTCTATTGGAACGATTGGGGCAGAGTCGGGAACATATTATTTGGATAAATCTGGTCAGTTGCTCATGACTGCTAAGGAGATTATTAGATCATACCCTTCTATGGATTTTAGGGAGCTTTATGAAAGAGTGTTTGAATCGACTTCTATAGAAGTAAGATCAGCTAAATGTGTATCATCGCGGCACTTTGAACCGATAGGCACGAAGACGTGTCAGTTGCTGCTTGAAGGTTCCTATAATGGTATATTATTACCGGATATTCATTATATAAAAATAAATAGAGATTTTTCGAACCTTAAAGATTCAATTATTAAGCTTTTTGATTCGGATTGCCGCGGGCGTATCATTAATTCTGCATATCGGCATGTTATTTCGAACCATACATATTCTAAACGTCTTGAGGGCCTTATTGATATAGTTATAAAATAGTCGATAGATATGAAAGTCAGTAACATATACTTCGGTGATGGTGCGCTACCTAACACACTTAGTCAACGGCATTTACAAAAATGCGGGCATTAGTGGCGCAATATCACAAAGTGGAAGACACATGGGGCTTACAAGTTTAAGTGAACACGGAGTGCGGGTGCACATACTTATGGTAATTGCCGGGCACGCAAATATGTCAACCACACAGCGTTAAATTGATGTGCATCCAAGCGTTATGCGAGTAGCCGTCGAGTTAGTTTAATTTTGGTGATCGCTATATTTTTTAATATAAAAATTATAGTTTGAATCTTCCTTAAAAATAACAAAACCATTATTTTTAAAACACTGGATACTGGATAAATTGTTCTTTTTTATTGCTGCCAACAAATCCACTTTTGTCTGCTTGTGTAAAAAAATTATTGAATTTCGAAGTAACAATTCTGATAATTTTTTATTTCGATAGTTGGGATTTATATTTATAGATATTTCAGCAATATTTGTTTTTTCATTAATGTCAAATCTACAAATTCCAATTTTATTTTCCGGTTCTAAAATGCCTACAAATAAATATCTATTCTTATTTTTTAGTGAGATGTCATACCAAATTTTATGGGCTTCCCAGCTTACTTCCTCTGTTGATGTAAACATTTTTCTCGTTTTCTCGTCATTTCGCCATATCCATATATCTTTAGAATCTTCTTCGGTTGCTTTATGAATTGACACTAATTGGCCAGAGTATTGCTTTCTGTCTTCGATATTCATGGTTTTCCCAATTTAGTTTTTTAACTTTGAGGTAATTTTACTCATCATAGCTGTCAACGCATAGCAATATCAAAAGTGTTAGGGTATTCACAGTAGATTACAAAAGTTACGCCATACTACGTGTAATAGCGAAACAGTTTGGACTGTTAAACTTGAAAAAAATTGGACTACGGAGAAGCGGTCCCGAAGTTTTGAACGGCACTATAGGTGGAAATTCCGCGCACTATGCTGGTCCGAAGGTGGACTGGAGAGAAGGAGTCCGCGCTCGTCAAGGTAGTTGTCGCCTCATTCATGCAGCCGACGTGATGGCTGCTTCGAGTCTGGCTCCCGCAGTCCAGGCCCGCCCTCGGGCAGGCCTGGACTGCGCCTGCTCACGCCATCTTTCCAATGTCTGCATTGACACGCCTATCTCAGAGGCTACTACGCCAATATTGGCGCTCTCCGGCGGCAACACCCGCGCTACCGCTCTGTTTCTGAATGCTTCTCCATACCGAGCCATCGTTCATCCTTATCGCCCCCAAGTTCAACATCATATCGGAGCGACAACTATTCTGACGCGGGGGGACCCCAAGATCAACATCATTTCGGAGCCACAACTATTCTGAGACAGGGGGGGACTGTTTGGGACCGGCTAGCTGGCGCTTGTCAATCAAGGATTCCTCCTCCGCGGAGCGTCAGCCTATGCGTCTGGTTGACCGTTGATTGTCTATCGTATTCTACGACCAGATCTACAATTTTCAGCAGCTGCGCTTAGAGCGGATAGGGGGCTAGGCCATATCTTATGCGCCAACAGAGACACTGATGAGATGCTTAGCTCCTACGACGCGTGGGGCGAAGACCGTCTCCAACGGTTCATCGGCATGTTTGCTTTTACACTCTACAATGTCCGTCGTAAGCAATTATTTTTGGCCCGTGATCGTGCAGGGGAGAGACTGTTTTTTTAGTGCTAGTGCTATTAGAATTATGGCGAAGACAATATTAGGTTGGGATATAAATTGAATGCAAAGTTTTTTCATTTGACTTAAAGTATATGTGCCCCGAGAAAAAAATAAATGTATTGATGATCACAGGTGTATATTTGCCTGAAATCAATGGCGCTGTACTGCAGTGTAGCCAATTAATCAATAACTTAACGGAGGCGGTAAACTATTCTGTTCTAACTAGTACAAACGACGAATCGATGTGCGGTTATTTTTATATAGGTGGTGTTTCAGTGACCCGGGTTTTCATGCCGAAGAAACTGAAATATAAATATATCATTGGTGCCATATGGTTTTATATTCAATTAATAATAAAATTAAGAACAATCGACTTAGTTCATGTACATGGGTTTTCCAGGAGAAACGCGATTGTTATAGCCATTTGCCGAATTTTGAGTAGAAAAGTTCTTCTCAAAATGACATCTCATGGTTTCGATGATCCTATGAGTATAAAGAGAGGCTCTCCTGTTACCTGGAAAATATTTAGATGCTGTCATGCTTATATCGGTATAAGCCCAGCATTTTTAGAGTCTTTTAAAAAAGCAAAATTGTTAGAGCGTAATTACAGTTTTATTCCAAATAGCGTTGACTCTCAACGTTTTTGCCCCGTTACTCAAAATCAGAAGAATGCACTTAGGTATAGGTATGGATTTTTAGTGCATGATAAGGTTATTGTTTTTGTTGGGCACTTCTCGCACGAAAAACAACCTATGCTTATTTACAGGGCTTGGGTTGCACTATGGGAGCAGAACATTTTTTCGACGCTAATATTCATTGGGCATACAAAGAATCATTTTGAGGTAGATGAAGGCATTATTGAATCAATGAGTCAAGATGCATTGCAAAGAGGGATTCTTCCCTTCATACATTTTGTCGAAGAAACGTCGCATGTTGATGAGTATATGAAGATTGCAGACGTTTTTGTTCTTCCAAGTAAGCGCGAGGGCTTGCCTAATGCATTATTGGAGGCCATGGCTTGCGCACTTCCTTGCATTGTTAGTTATTTGCCAGGTGTGACAGATTGGTTGATCGATGATGGTGTGACGGGCACATTAGTTCGCTCAAACGACCCCGAAGTCTGGGCGAGAAAAATCGCGACTTATTTGGCGGCGCATGGTGATCAGCCAAAAATTGGATTGGCCGCTCAGCATTTTATTGAAAGTAATTTCCTATGCGCCTCGACCTCTCAGAGGGTGCTTGACTTATACTGGAAAATGATTGGAGAAAAATCTTAAGCACGGTGACTTACCGTTACCTAAAGGCTACCCTCTAACTTATGCATTCCGCCCTAAATATCTCAGTAATTATTCCAAGTAGTCATGGACATCATGTTCTACTGATCATGGTGCGCGCTGTCTGTCTCCAGACGGTTAGGCCTTCTGAGATCGTGATTATTGATTCGTCAGTGAAGGGGGAGATTTGTTCCGGTGAAATCGGGGTATTGTGTGCTGCCAGCAGCATCAAATTGGTTTACAAACACCGTGAGCGAGCGCTGCCGGGTGACGCACGGAACATCGGTGTTTGTATGTCCAATGGGGAACTGATCGCCTTTATGGATGTGCAAACCATCCCTCGGCCGTATTGGCTTGAGGCATCGTTAGGCTTACTGGCTGGTAACGGTGCCACTGGAGTTTGGGGATCGACGCATTTCAATGCGCAAACCAAGTTTGAAAAGCTGGTACGCGATGGTTTTTATGGGGTGTTGCCACGAAGAACTCTGCCAGGGTCTGTATTTAGACGGGAGGTATTTGACAAAGTGGGTCAATTTATTGATTGGGTGAGGGCTGGCGAGGATACCGAGTGGATGTTGAGGCTGGAGTTACTTCAAATACCTATTGTTTACTCGTCAAGCCCTTCGGTCGACTATGTAGGGCTTATTGGCTCGGACCCAAAACAGCTGTTGAAGAAATGGTATCGTAACTACACAGCATCCCGAGACCTTCCGCATTTCTTTCCCCAGAAGCTTTTTCTGTGGCTGGTCCTCTATCCATTGCTTCTCTTGATCGCTTT
>CANJNY010000215.1 GCA_947475715.1 Prolixibacteraceae bacterium | reverse complement strand
CAAAGCTATGCATTTTCTATAACTATTCAAACTATCATGTTAAATAATTCTAAAATTATCAACAGGTAAATGTTTGTAAAAGCTACTGTGAAAATTGAAGATACGGAATTAACCTTTTCAGGGAATCGGAACCTACTGATTCAGATAAGTCAGCTGCCGATAAAAACATCCCATTTTTATCCCGCTGCCGTATCAGTTTGCGGGCTGTACGGTACCCGATATAAGGATGACGCCCTAAATCCTGAACCGTTGAAAAGTTAACATTCAATGCTTTAACAAGAGTTGCATCGACCGAGAGAAAGGGAGAGACTGCCTGAAAATTCTCTCCCCTAAATCCGTAAACCTCCCTGATCTGCGAAACATCGTAAAATCCCCCAAGCAGATTTCTGTACCGGATTATCCGGGAAGCCAATATGGATCCAATACCCGGAATTTTTAATAAATTAATTGAATCTGCGCGGTTTAATTCCTGGATTAAAACAACAGGCTTCGCTTTTTTCTCATATCCACTACGAAATAGGGTATCCCTTTTATCCCCTTTTCCAGCTTTAGGCTGATAATTCGCACCTCCGGAATTGGAAAATACTCGGTTTTCTGCAGGAAATACAATGAACCGATCTAACTGTTCAAATAAGCCGGATGTCATTCCATAAATCTTTTTTATCCCCTCCTTATCGCGGAATCTACCTCCATGGCTGAGATAACTTAACCAGTTATTAGCCAGCTTAACCGGCAATCCAATGGTGGCCAATGTCGCCGAATCGACCTTATTGGGATCGAATGGCACCGGATTTAACTCCTTTACCGATGAAATTTTATTTTCTGATTTTGTTAAATATGCATCGATTTCACCCTTCCATGCTGAGAAATTGGGCTCTGCTTTGGGAATAAAAAGGGGGATCATCGTTCCGGATAAAATAATCAGAAAGATGATCATCAGTAAAACAATGATCCCGGAGCGCTCCTTTCTTGAAAAGCTTAACAGTTCACGAATCCATCGGTTTTTCATCGCCGGTAAAATTTACCACAACATTCAAATATAACGAATTAAAATGGATATCCGATCGCGAAGGCAAAATTGATATTGTTTTTTGTAACAAGCGTATTTGACGGTATCCAGCGGGTCCCCTGATCCAAAGATGGGTCATGAAGTTTAATACCAAGATCAACTCGGATAATCACAAAAGAAAAATCGTACCGCAAACCAACGCCTGTTCCCAGGGCAATCTCCTTAAAAAACCGCGGAAATGCAAATTCGGCACCGGGGCGGTTATCCTTCAGCGACCAGATGTTTCCCGCATCTAAAAACAATGCCCCTTCAAAAGGGCCAAACATTGCAAACCGGTATTCGGCATTCGCCTCAAGCTTAATATCACCCGACTGATTGGGAAATTCATTGGGACCTGCCTTATATGAACCGGGTCCAAGGGTTCGAACAGGCCACGCCCTGATTCCATTAGCTCCACCTGTGAAATATTTCCGTTCAAAAGGGACCTGGTCTGAATTACCAAATGGTACAGCTATTCCCGAAAAACTCCGGATAACAAACGTGTTATATTTATCAATAACAAATCCCTTCCGATATTCAAAATCGGTTTTCAGGTACTGGGCAAAGGGGGTTCCCAGAAAATGGTATTTCAAACTCCCGATCGAATCGCTCCGATGAAGCCTGCGGTCAAAAAGTTTGCTGGCACTGTTTAATATGGTCCCGGAAGTCTCAAACGAGGCCCTGATATAGCTGTAATTCGACTGCTTCTGAACATTCTGTGTCGTTCGGGTATAGCTATAATTCCAGGCAGAAATAGCATGATCGGTATACGAACTTTTAATATAAAGATTCTCAATGCGCGAAACAAACGCCGAATCATAGGCAAACATTCGGACCAGATTCAAATCGAGAATATTAAACCGGTGCGTGGTTATCTCGGAGGATTTCCATTGATATCCCAGGCTTGCCCTGATTATTGTTCTCGTATAATCGGGACGGCGCTGGTAATTATACGATATACCCATGAGCGTTTGTGGAGTAGTATACCGGAAAAAATAGTTTGTCTTTAATGGCGCAAGAAACTTTGGTAACGTTATTTTTGTTTCGATACCTGACTCATACGAATGAAAACTAACAGCCGAATCACCCCGGCCATATTTTTGATTTTCGGTGGCACCCCTTAAAATAACATCAAGCAATTCTCCTCCTCCAAAAATATTTTTATGCTGATATCCCAGATTCCCGGCTATCCCCAGATTTCCCAGCGAATTTGTCCCCTCTGCTGAAACGGAATACGATTGTGGAACAGATGGTGAAAGCTGGATAACACAATCAAGGGTTGGATTTCCTAGCGAATCAACGACATTAGTTTCAACGAACCGAATATTGATCAGTTTAAATAATCGCAAAGAAAACAAATCGTTATAAGTTCGTTCCACTAATCGGACACTGTAAAATCCCTTGTCCGCAATATGATTCATATTGGACAATAATTCAGGACGAAATTTCATCTTCCCTTTCGAAATAAAATACTGATTACCTAGTATAACCGTATCATTTTTAAGTGGTTGAATATCGCTTTTTTGAGTATCAAAAAGTTGTTTATGCGATTCAAAGTCCGTATAAAAATAGAAATTCCGGAAGGTATACTTTTGATGATCCCGCTCCAAAACAACTTCCGGATTATCCGAAATATTTTCCTTCTCAACAATCAGCTTTAGGTCTACCCCTTGTACCCTTTTGGTCGTATCAGCTTCAAAATAGATCTCATTCTTATTGGCCCGGTAGAATCCGCTATTTTGAAAATTATTCAATATTCGTTTACTCTCCCTGGCTAAAACATCGGTATCAAAGCGACCATTGAGCTTAATCAATGATTTTGATGAATCACCCTGACTTAACAGCTTGATCGCTCCGTCACGAATATCGGCACTATATGATTTGATCTGATGAGGTGTATTTCCGGTAATCCGATAGTAAACCTCAGCCTTCTTATTTTTCTTAAAAATAACGGTATCGGTAATCATTGCCTGGTAATATCCCTTGTTGTGCATAAAACGGGTCAATTCACCCCGAGACTTTTCAGTAAGATTAGTGCTGTAGATAACGGGAGCTTCCCCGATCTTTTTAAATAAACCATCCTCCCTTGTGGGGCTCGAAAGATTATACATCCCAAGATGAAAACGCCAAAACCCAAAAATCCGCGTATTAGGACGCTGCTTCAAATAGCCTTTAAATTCCGATTTCTTAAATAATTTTTTCTCAACCTGAATCTCCGACTTTATTAATAAATACTGATTGTCAGCAACATACCTGGTAGTTTTGCACGAAGAGAGCACAACAGCAGCACATGCAACTATCACTATTCCAATCCTATATATTGTCTGATAAACCAAAATATTCACCTTTTAAAAACTTAAGCAAAGATAATTAACCTGACAAATTAAAAATGGATTATTTTTGGCTTGTTCCTTTATAGTGGGTACGATAGATTTCGAATTTATATATAGATCTGATATTGTGATATCAAAAAATAAAATAAAGCTACTTAACTCCCTCGATCTGAAGAAGAACAGGACTGAAACTGGTCTCTTTATTGCTGAAGGGGAGAAACTTGTTTTGGATCTTCTGAATTCAGAAATTGGAATATCCGAACTATTTTGCACGAAGAATCTTGTTAAAGAGGCAATAAAACGGCAATCGGATTTAAAAATTGAGCTGGCAACAAAAGAAGAACTTGCAAGGATTAGTTTTTTAAGAACCACCCCTGAAATCATTGCAGTATGCAGGATTCCAAAATCAGAAATCGACTGGAATGAATTAACCGGATCACTTTCAATTATTCTGGATGAAATTCAGGACCCGGGTAATCTGGGAACTATTGTCAGGCTTGCAGATTGGTTCGGAATTAAAAATCTAATCTGTTCGGAGGGTTGTGCCGACTTATATAATCCAAAGGTTATCCAGGCTACGATGGGCGCCTTTGCACGGGTAAATGTTCATTATGTGGTATTAGCCGACTTCTTAAATCGGGCTCAAGAGGGCAATATCCCCATTTATGGAACTTACCTCGAGGGAGAAAACCTCTATAAATGTGACTTAACCGCAACCGGCATGCTTGTAATGGGCAATGAAGGGAATGGAATCTCGGATTCAGCAGCCCGGTTTATTTCGAAGAAAATCAATATCCCTTCGTATCCGCCTGATTCTGCAACCTCCGAATCTCTTAATGTAGCAGTGGCTACATCAGTAATTTGCGCGGAATTTAGAAGGAGAATTATTTGTAAAGATTAGCAAGACTTTCCGCTACCCGTTCGCCATCGACCGCTGATGACATGATACCTCCCGAATAACCTGAACCTTCACCGCAGGGGAAAAGCCGTTTGATCTGGATATGCTCGAGAGTTTGATTATCCCTGGGGATTCTTACCGGAGAAGAGGTCCTCGATTCAACTCCCATAACGATTGCTTCACTGGTCAGGTAACCACGTGATTTATGACCAATAAGTTTAAAACCTTCCTGCAATCCCGATCCGATAAAACGGGGTAACCATTCATGGAGTGGGGACTCAACTAAACCGGGCAGATATGAACTTTGAGGTAAACCGGAACTTCGACGCCCGTTTACAAAATCAGTGAGTCTCTGGGTTGGGGCAAACTGGGTATTTCCCGCCATCTGAAAGCATTGCTGTTCGAGTTGTTCCTGAAAACGAAGGCCGGCAAAAATCAGATCCCCTTTTTTACCGGCAGGAATATCTTCGGGTCTTATTTCCATTACAATTCCTGAATTGGCAAACCGCCCGCCCCGGTCAGAGGGTGACATCCCATTTAATACAAGTTCGCCGGGTGAGGTTGCGGCAGGAACAATCATCCCACCCGGGCACATGCAGAAGGAATAAATACCACGACCATGCACCTGCTCGACAAACGAGTAAGCAGCAGCAGGGAGAAAAACCCCTCTGCTGGCCCCGTGATATTGAATCCGGTCGATTAATTCCTGAGGATGCTCTACCCTAACTCCCACGGCAAAGGGCTTCGATTCGAGTAAAACGCCATTTTCGTGCAGCATTCTGTAGATATCGCGTGATGAATGGCCGGTAGCCAAAATAACCGCAATTCCATCTGCAGAGGTTCCATTGCGCAGAACGATCCCCCGTGCTTCCCGATCACGAATAACAAGATTGGATACGGGTGAATTAAAATGAATCTCACCACCGGCATTTAGGATCGTATGACGGATTGCTACAATAACTCTTGGAAGAACATTTGTTCCAATATGAGGATGAGCATCAATGAGGATTTCGTCCTGTGCGCCATGAAAATTTAAAACTTCAAGAATTTTGCGCACATCCCCTTTTTTCTTCGATCGGGTATAGAGCTTTCCATCAGAAAAAGTGCCGGCCCCCCCCTCTCCAAACCCGTAATTGGAATCAGGATTGATAATATGTTCTCCATGAATAGCTGCAATATCGCGCTTACGATCACTAACCATTTTGCCCCGTTCAAAAATAACGGGCTTAAAACCAAGTTCAATCAGATGAAGCGCCGCAAACAAACCGGCAGGTCCGGCTCCTACGATAATAACCCGTGAACTTTTTGAAACATCAGGGTACGAAAACTGAGATTTAAATCCCAATGGCATTGGCTCATCGATAAACACATTGACACATAGATTAAACTTAATATTCGAATTCCGCGCATCAATAGAACGACGGATAACCACGAGTTGATTTATTCGTGAGAGCTCTATGTTAAGGTTTTCGGATACTATTTTCTTCAGTAATGCGTTATCATGAGCCTGTGCCGGCGATACCACGATATTTAATTCCCTGATCATTCAAAATAAAATATCAGTGTAAATAAATTTGAGTTTAATTCCTTAAACATGTATCCAAAATAGGGGATATGCTCCACACCAATATCGTGCCTGATCAGGTTGTTCAAACCATACGAAAAGCGGAATTCGGCAGTAAAACGAAAATATTCAAGGTAGGAATCAAGGCCAAGGGCTAATTCGGCATATTGCCCGGATTTCTTAAGGTGAACAACATTTTCGGATTTACTTTTATTTTCAAGATCCTGCCTGTAAGCGGCTCCGGCATAAATATAGGGTCTTAAATTACGGTGGCGAAAACCTTTGTAACGTATCCCTACCGGTAAGTCGACGTAGGCCGAAGGGGTGTAAAGATAATTTACCGGAGTAGGCAAATTATCTATTGTTTTTGGAATCTCTATTCCAAGATATTTAAAGCGTCTGTTTCCCAATGACATACCAGGGGTAAACCGAAGATCAAAATCGCGTCCTAAACGGGCATTGACAACACCACCAACGGTGAATCCCGGCATAATCTGATAAATCTCTGCGGCAAAACTGTTTTTTGTACCATAAACTGCCTGTGCTTGCGCGTTTAAAACTGGATCCTTCAATACTGGATTATCATAAATATTTTTATAATTAGTCAGCCGGTAATCCATTGTGTTCATCCCCAGGTAAAAACCAAAATGGAGTTTCCGGTCATCGAAGTGGGTCAGATTATCGAAACCCTTTCGTTGTGAAAAGCCTTGAAAAGTCACTGCGATCAGCGGAAGCAGAAACAGCAGGTATTTTATTTTAGCGGTGTTCAAAACCAATTTTTTTAATCTTTAACTTATTAACCCTTGGAATGCAACAATGTTTAT
>CANJNY010000214.1 GCA_947475715.1 Prolixibacteraceae bacterium | reverse complement strand
GTGCTTGGCTCCTTTTGAATTTTCGCAAAATTTGTTGTTACAAATGTGCTGCTATTTTCCATTTTCAGCTTATCTAGTTTGAATGTTCAGGGGTAATAAACAATTGGGCGACGCTAGCTTTCAAATTCTTTGAATTGTCTGACTGCATATATGTCGCTGCGTTTAACAACCCAAAAAATAAAAAGATGAAATACCAAAAAAAGTAAATTCTTCTTTAGGGATTACTTTATAAACGTTTTATTTTAATATTTCTAAAATATACCTTGTCGCTGTGGTCAGTAAGCAAAATATGGCCGCTTGCCAGCTCCCCATAATCATCGTAATCTTTGAATTTGGTTTCTGATTTTCTTTTTATAAAATCCGTGCTCCCCCTTTCATAACTAAGTACCTTCAAGCCATTTAACCAATGCTCCACATGTTTTCCTTTGACAATAATCCTTATGCGATTCCATTGCCCCGCAGGACGTAAATGCACTTTGTTGGGAACATACAACAAGTAGCAGGAAGCAGTAGCGGCTATATCATGCTGATGATTTTTTACTTCAGGATGGTTATAGTCATCGATGATTTGATACTCAGGACCGTTAATTACAGTATCGCCAGTCTTTGCATTTTTTAATTCCCCAACAAAATATTTTACACCGCTATTAGCGAGATATGTTAAGTTAAAATCTAGGTCGAGTTCAAAATTGTCGAATTTTTCACGCGTGACAATATCCCCAGCACCTTTTTTATTTAAGAATAAAGATCCTTTTTCCACTACCCACCCATCAGAAGGAAATATTTGACTATTTTTTGATCTCCATTTATCTGTATTCTTTCCATCAAATAATATCTCCCAACCTTGTAATTTTCTTTTGTGATTTGAAGCCGGCACTGAATCAGAAAGCTGTAGATTTTTGCTTATCCAGTATGTTTTAAATACAACCTCAATTTTATTAACAGGTAATATATATCCCTGGGTCGAAGAAGGAAATAACCCATCAAATAATATAAAACATACCAGTAATAACACGCTGTACTTTTTCATAGAATGATTTTAAAAAAATTGATAATTTGTAATCCCCGCCCTTTTTAAAAGAGTCAAATTGCAATGCTTATTTAGAATACAATTGTTTTAAATTTTGTAAGGCTTTGGTGGCGTTGCTGCCTTCTGCTGATGAAATGTCTTTTAATTTTTCTTTTAGTGAAGCATCCAACCCTTCAGGCATTTCCAATCCTTTAATCAACCCCTTTACACTTGTTTCCAACAAGCCATCCGTATTTGCTATAGTAGGTTGGGATAGGTTGTCTAATAAACTTACAATCTGGCGCTTGTTATTTCGTGCACCAATTACGGTAGAATAAGTTTCTAAAAAATTTAATTTCCATGATGTAGGATCTTTAAAAAATGAATTCTTGACCAACATTTTCAATAAGTCAATTGATGATCCGGCTTCTGAACTTAATACAGCTGTTATGAACCATGAGCATTCGCCATGTAGCTGCAATGCTTTTGCCAATGAGGTGATTACCGTGTTATCCTTAAATTCACCCAAACTTAATGTTGCCTGAAAAGCTACCCTAACAGAAGAATCGTTGACCATTTCCTCTAACTGAGATAAACAACTTGGGAAACGCTCTGAAAGTATCGCTGCATTTTCCCGAACGCCCGAAGAAGGATCTTTCATTGCAACCTTCACAATAGCAGCATCAAGGGCATCCATTCCTTCCAAAACATAAAGAGCAAGTAGCCTGAATCTTGGATCTTCATTTTGGGCCAATAACTTTTTTACTGCCGGTAACACGCTTTTATCCTGGCGTTCTAAAAGAAGCCGTTGTGCCTGGAGCCGCCACCATCGGTTTTGATGCGTAAGCATAGTTACCAGTTCAGCAGATATTGCATTTTTGAGATTAGGAGTCACTTTTTTGAACAAACCCGCATTTTCTGGTACTATGCGGTAGATACGGCCATACTTATTGCCTGCATTAAAATCCATCCCAACCTGCAAATCCTCAGGAATGGACATTGGAGTTTCGATATGCTGCCGGTACATATCAATTACATAAAGATAGCCGTCTGGGCCGACTGAAGCACTCGCAGGACGAAACCATGAATCTGTAGATTGCAGAAATTCTTTATCTTTCTCAAGTTCTCCACGCTTTGCAATAAAGTAAGGTGCAGTATCTAAGTTTGAAAGAATATCCCTGTGAACTAGGTTACCTGAAACATCTCCTGTAAAAATATTGCCATAATATTCTTTGGAGTAAACGTCGCCGTCATATATAGTACCTCCTGAAGCGGCAGTGAAATGATTCCTAGCATATTCCTCCCTGTCAAGATGATGTACCTGAAATTCTTTATTACGCCGGTCAGTACGCATTTGTCGCCAATAGGGCGTTTCTGATAACTGATACATAATTGGATCATGATCAGAAATATTTTCAACCGCTTCTTTAGCGGAAGAGGGTAAATAAGGATTTCTTTCCAAATACTTCAATGGAATCACTACCTGCCGGATATGAAGGGAATTCGCTGTAAAAAAGCGATGCCCCCAATCGTCTATAGAAAGACCAAACTGTCCGGGGCCTGTACTACGTTCAAATTGATTCCGGTCTAGGCGAAAACGAAAATCGGCTCCTTGCAAGGAGAGCTTAGGAGCATTTGGCTTACGGGTAAAACTTATTTCGCCTACCTGCCCCGTATTATTTGCGTATATCCAATTGTCAACACCAAAACTAAGATTGGTAATCTGGGCTTCTTCATTCTTATTAAAAAAACCGGTAAAAAGAATCTCTTTTAAATCCGCAAGCCCATCTCCATCGGTGTCTTTATAGTACATAATATTGGGTGCCGCAGCTATGAGCAAGCCTCCCTTCCAAGGCAAAATGCTAGATGCCTCCCTAATACTGTCTGCAAAAACTATGGCTGTATCGGATCTTCCGTCACCATTCAGATCCTTTAACAGAACGATCCTACCTTTCCCTTTTACAGAGTCGGGTTTGTAGGCATCGAGCATGCCTACTACATAAGCATTTCCGTCTTCATCAAATTGCATTGATACCGGATCTATTACCAAAGGTTCTGAAGCGAATAGCTCAGCCTTGAAATTTTCAGCAAAATGAAAAGTCTTCATAGATTCTTCGGGAGATAGCGGACCTGCATAGCGTGACTTACTTTTACAAGAAGCAAAGCTGATGACCAATACTAGCAGGAATTGAAAGTTCCGAGCCAAAAGCCTTTTTAAAGTGTTGCATTTGTTTTTGACACACATAATTTTTATAGTTAAAGAATTGAATGCCTTTTTTTAAAAATTAATCAGCTGAAATTTGAAATAGAAAGATGAATCAAATTATCTGCAACAAACATATTAAAGACGAAATAATTTCTTTGCATTTTCATATAATAATTTACGCTCAATTTGCTTATTGGATACCAGCTTACGAACTTCTGCAATATCAAGAGAGCCAGCGCAACCTGTTGAAATCAATCCACTCAGATCCTCGCAGTCACTGCCATACAACAACTTATTCTGGTGCCTTTCTAGAAAATACTTTGCGTGTTCTTCATCACGGGTAAGCGCATTCAAACCTGATCCTGCAGAGAGATCGCCATACATATTCGGATAATCACTAAGATAACGGTCGGTAATCCCTCCGGGAGTAACCGAGCCTTTCGGATACAAGATTGATTGATCCTTATGATCTTTGTCAATATTAGCCCACCAAGTTTGTGCATGGCCGATGAAATTAACTTTCGGGAATTTTTCCAACATTTTATAAAAACGCTCAAAGCCATAATTATACATTTCATACTGCCAATGCATGAGTACTGGAACATTATAGATTTGTGCCAGTTGATAAATTTTTTGCATTTCCGGCGAATCACATTCCACCCCAAATTTTAATTCACCGATAATCACTGCGCCCAATTTTAAATATTTTTCAATCTCATATGTTGCATCCGGCAAGTCTGGTACTGCACATGCACCAAACAGGAATTCTTTTCTGTGTTCTTTTGCAAATAAATAACACTCAGCGTTTCCTCCGGCTTCAGCCTGCAACCCGTTAGAAATTCCTCCATGAGTTGAAGATGAATTTACAGGACGACCAGACGGTAAAAGAAAAGTGGTAGTAACGCCCATTGCCCTTTGGTGAGCAAGCATTTGTTCATCCGTTCGTTCAAGGTAATGTATGTGCTGATGAATATCAATAATGGGTTCTTTTTCCCTTTCTTCTGAGATTGAAGTAATTCCGTTCAATTGCAAAGAAGTTCCAAAGGCAAGAAGCCCTGCACCAGCTAAAAATTCACTGCGGGAATAACTTTTTTTTGAATAGGCCATTTGTAATAAAATTTAAAAAAATATAAAGGCAGTTTATTTTACTTTCAAAAGACAACTGCAAATTCTCTAACACCAGATATTTCCTCAGATTATTTCCAGACTGGTAATAACCTCGAGTTAACATCAGAGTGGTTAACCAAATTAATTTTTAGATTAATTTGGTGAGCTTTTTTTGTGCCTCTTCACTAGCATTTTTCCAAATTTGATCCAGATTTACAGAGCCTCCATTTAAAAGTCTGCTTTTATCTGCAGCCTCCATAAAAGCACAGATCTCCAATGTATCTTCTGCTTTTACCGGTGCGTTGCCGGTTTCGAAAAAACGAATGATTTCAACCAACAATGGGCTATACCCCGATAAGGGACCCAAAACAGCGTTGCCTTTTTCGCCATAAGCAGTACCGCCGTACAAATGCTGTCCGGTTCGTGTGCCACGGAATGTGCCTATACGCCCATCCTCCCAGGTACCTATAGCTATATCAGTATCTTCGGTATGTAAACGTACAAGGCTCTTGCAGCCGGTACCCATAACTGTATATAAAAGTTCTACTCCATGTATGCCGTACCAGAAAAAATCAGGATGCGTTTTTTCTATGGCGCATGGACTGTATGCATCTGCCCCCAATACTTTGCCGATCTTTCCACTAACAACATCTTGGGCGCTAGGCATAAAACGCAAAGTAGAAGAAGAAAACACAGGCACTTTATAATGTTTAGCAGCTTCAAAAATCGCAATAGCATCCACTAGTGAGGCTGCAATAGGTTTATCAATAAACATGGTCTTTCCCGCTTTCAATACGAACATCGCCTGCTCTAAATGACGGCGGCCATCATTGGTTTCTAATAATACTACATCTACTTTTTCGAGCAGGGCTGCAATACTATCTACTATTTCTACACCCATCTTTTTTACTTCCTCAATATAACCTGGTATTCGTGATGTTGACGATTCTATGTCGAGACTGCCCTGCGGATAGGCAGCTACTATTTTATACCCGCCAAATTCTGATGGCGCATCCTTAGCATTTAGTACTTTAGTGTATTCCACACTGTGGGATGTATCCAAACCAATAATACCGATTCTCTTTCCGGCTAGAATAATCCCTTTGCCAAATAAGGGGCTGGTATTTCCCATAATTCCAAGCCCAATGGCTGAAACAGCAGTGGTTTTAATGAATTTTCGACGGTTGAAATTTTTTGCCATTATTGTATGATTTAAAAGTTGATCATCTAAAAAATATTTAATTAAACGCTATTGTCCGACTAAATTAAAATCAATAAGCGTGAATTTCAATTGGGCGCAATTATTACTTATGCTGAAATAAAAAATTAGATTAGACATCTGTAATTTTTTTACAACTATAAAATGCCTCTTACAATTTACCCTCATATTTTACTTTTTCATAACTGCAAGGGGATAAGGTGTTAAATCAACTCTTCTATAAAATATTTCAGCACCCTCAGATTGAATTTGTATTCGACCTTTACTCGGTTTAACATTTAATGCATGATTTACTAGCGTTCCATTGAAATATATCAATATTTCATTTCCCTTTACAATACATTCCAATCTGTTCCATTCTCCAACAGGATTGTCAATATCATTTTTTCCCTTAAACCCTTTCACATCCTCCCAAGCCGAATCACGGCCTTTCCAATTAATTCGACCACTATTTACAGTTATAGGTTGCCCCCCCACTTGGAAAATATACGATCCATTTTGTTTTTCAGTTGCCACAGGAGAAGTTAGTGAAAATTGATTACTCCCATCACCAACAACAATAAAATCCCCGGTACCACCTTCAATCACATTGCACTCAATTGAATGCATCCAAATACCTGAATAACCACCATCCTTACCAGTTGAATGAAAAAGAATTCCATTGTCTCGGGCTTTACTCAACCTTTCACCATAAGTCTTCTCACCCCATTTATACTCAACTACCAGCTTATAATTTTCAAATTCTTTATTCGTTGTAATGCATCCCCACTCTTCGCCAGAAATGTGTATTATACCATCCTCAACTTTAAATACAGCCTTGGGGTCATTGTCTCGTCCCCGATCTTCAATAAAAGTGTACCATCCCTCAAGGTTTTGTCCATTGAAGAGATGAACCGTCTTTTGCTGAAGCGGAGCGGTTTGAGCAAAACCCTTTTCAACGCTCATGCCTAAAGATGAAATGATAACTAGGGTGAATAGAATTATTTGTTTCATTTTTTATATTTTATAATTTAATCTTCAGCAAATCATAATGAACTTATAGTAAGTTAATGCCCAACTAAAAAATAGATAGGTTTCTTTTACTCGTGGCTTTTTACTTGACCCATTCCATTAGGAAGTGATTCAAGAAATGAAATCAGATCTGACAACTCTACAATACTTAGCTGTTTATCTAGCCCCGGAGGCATCATTGAAACGCT
>CANJNY010000213.1 GCA_947475715.1 Prolixibacteraceae bacterium | reverse complement strand
TAGGCACTTACCATATCGGTTGAAACTTGTAATGCCGCACTTGATCCACGTAAAGCGTATCCTTCAGTTCCGCTGTAACCTTCAGGCATACCCATTTCACTGAAGGTCTGCCCCTCACCGCTCAATCCTCCAATATATTGAACCTCCCACACACGGTCTTTTGCAACATTATTATCAAAAGCATCTGTGAAACAATCCTCATAATTCGTAGCCAATGAATAAATACCGGAATTTATAACTTCCTCCAGATATGTTTTTGCATTAGCTGGCTGTTTCATAAACATATACAGTCGTCCTAAAGCAGCATCCGCAGCATACTTTGTTATTCTGCCGGCATCAGTATTACCCCACTTTGCCGGAAGAATAGTGATTGCTGCCTTATAATCACTAATAGCCTGAGCAAATGTCTCTTCCTGTGAAGAACGTTTGATCGAATAGGTTTCTGCTGCCGTATATTCAGCATCAACGATCAATGGTACTCCTCCAAAAAATTTCCCCAAATTATCATAAGCCCAGCCACGCATGGCATAAGCTTCGCCTTTGATATAATCCTTGGCAGTGACATCATCAAATTGTACTTTATCAATACGAATTAAAATACTGTTGCAACGCGCGATAATCACAAAAAAGCTTTGCCACGCATTGGTTGTACAGAGTCCGATAGAAGTGTCCGTAAAAGTATCAGCTCCATCAGAGTAGGTATTGGTATTGACTGCATTGGAATCATCACTGCGTGCGATGAGAAAATGCAGCATGCCTGATTGTCCGTCATAAAGATCCTGCTGTTTGGCATAAATCGCAGACATAGCCAATTTAAAGTCGGATTGGGAGGTATAGAACGTCTTTGTTGTATAAAGTGATTCCGGATTCGGATTAAGGTAATCCTTGCAACCCGAGAGTAACAAAACCGAAATACACAGTGTAAAAAACAAAATTGTTTTTGATATAGTTTTCATTTTAAATCTTATTAACTGTTAGTTAGAAAGTAAAATTAAGGCCTAAAGTAAATCTTCGGCTAAGAGGATACGTACTATAATCAACGCCAAGCTGGGTGGTTCCGTTGCCATAACTGCTTGTCTCTGGCGTATAACCAGGGTAAGTACTGAACGTATGAACATTATCAATTGAACCGTAAATCTTTAGTTTTTGTACCTTCAGCTTTTTAAGAAGTGCGGAAGGCATATTGTAACTTAAAGTTATATTCTTGATTCTGACGTATGTCGCATCATAAACACGTGAATGGGTGTCATCAGCAAAATTGAAGGCATTCTGCGTTTTACCGTCCCAGGTCATATCAATACCGTGAGCGGCATTATATTCAGTTGGAATTGCAGCTTGCAGGTATTCCGGTTTATACGTTCTAACCCAACGGCTGTACGATACACGTCCTGGAAATCCCGCATCAATATGACGTGCCCCAAGGAAATAGATATCACCGCCTGTCTGACCTTGCAATAGAACGCTTAATTCGAAATTTTTATAGGAAAATTTATTCGTTAAACCCCATGTCAAATCAGGCAGGTTACTTCCGTATGGGATAAAATCGCTTGAATTTATTTTGCCGTCTTTACTGGTATCCACATATTTGTAGTTACCTACCTCTTCCCCTGCTAAAATAGGCACCAAGGCTTTTCCACTGGCGTCAAAGTCACTGGGTGCCAAATAACCATTTGTAGGCAAAATATAGAACTGCGAAACCTGGCCACCAACCTTTGTAATAAATTGTCCGCCATTTATTGAAGAAATAATCTGTTTGGTATTTGTCCCCATCTCAAGGACTTCGTTATTATTATGGGATAAATTTAAATTGGAAGTCCATTTAAATTTTCCATCCATATTATGCGAAGTAAGATCAACTTCCCAACCACTGTTACGAACCTTGCCAATATTTGTCAGGGTTGATTCGAAGCCTGTTGTGTAAGGTACCGGGACATTAAACAGCAGGTTCTTGGTATCGTTACTGTAGTAGTCAAAATTAAATTGTAGTCGGTTATGCAGCGCTGACAAGTCAAAACCTAAATCAAACGACTGAGTCTCTTCCCATTTCAAATCCGGATTTGCAATGTTGGAGGCTGCAGCTCCTATTTGTTTGGTTCCACCGAAAGCGGAATAATAGGTGCCTAACTGAGACAAATAAAAATAATCACCAATGCGGTCATTTCCCGAAGTTCCCAAAGAAGAACGCAGTTTTAATAAGTTAACCCACTTGATGTTTTTCATGAAATTTTCCTCATTAATTTTCCATCCTGCTGACAATGAAGGGAAAGTACCCCATTTTGCATCAGCACCAAACCGGGATGAACCATCATGACGTACACTGGCTGTGAAAAGATATTTGTCCATGAATTCATAACTTGCGCGACCAAAGAACGAGGCAGTCGTGTAGGTTGTCTTTGTGGTGGTTGCCGTTACAGCAGTTGAAGCAACATTCAAGGTCGTAATATTTTCATAAGGCCATCCGGCAGCTTCTAATTTTGCAATGTAATATTGTTGTTTCTCTGCACTTTGTCCTGCCAGTAAATTGAGATGATGTGATCCAAGCTGCTTGTCAAAAGTGAGGATATTCTGGAGCACGTGATCATTTAAACGTGAAGAGGAGCTGTTACCTACCGATTTGTAAGCGCTTCTATTCACCGATGCCGGTTGAAAGTAATCGTAAGTTACACCATCATAATTATTGCTATACTGTATTTTATAGGTTAAAGATGGCAGCACTTTCCACTCACCCCATAAGGAAGCCTGTAAGCGTGTTGTTTTTGATTCGTCAAGAGTTTGTTGCAACTGAGCCAGAGGATCAATCCAGTTAGCTCCCCAATCATCAGAGGTTACTGTTGATACGGGTACACCAGTGAAGTTGTTCCCTGCATTTCGTACAGCTGCACCTGGTGCCAGCAGCGGAGACATCATCAGGGCATGGTGAACAGGTGAATCCTTTCCCTGGCGATCACCTAAATTGGCACTTCCCTCACCTTGAGTAGCGTTTGAGAATGACATATTAACCCCTACCTTGAAATTTTTGGCAATGTTCAGTGTTCCATTCATACGGATATTGTAACGGTTGTATTCCGTAGCCTTTATGATACCTTCCTGATTTAGGTAACCAAGTGACGCGAAAATACTGCCCATATCACTGCTTGCCGATGCGGAAGATTCATAGCTCTGGATTGGAGCATTCCGCAAGATTATTCTCTGCCAGTCTGTAAAAGCATTGGTCGTTTTCCAGAATTCAGGAATTTGCAACGCAGAAGGTCTGGAAGACATAGGATCACTCATCTTACCTCCTGCGCGGATGTAAGATGCATTTCTGTAATACATATTGTAAGCTATCCACTCTGGTCCTGACATTAGATCTAGCTTTTTCTCAGGAGACTGCATGCCATAATAAGCATCGAATGTTATGGTCGGTTTGCCGGAACCAGTCTTGGTCTCTATGAGTACAACCCCATTTGCACCGCGTGAACCGTAAATTGAAGTTGCCGAAGCATCCTTCAAAATTTGAATCGTAGCGATGTCCGAAGGATTAATATCTCTCATATTGTCGCGCGGAACGCCATCGATTACATACAGCGGACTACTGTTCCCATTAATCGTATTGATACCACGGATTCGTATTGTAAGATCCTCACCCGGTATACCTCCATTGGAAGCTTGTGCATTAACACCAGCCAACTGACCTTGAAATACCTCACTTAACGTAGAAACAGGTCTGTTTTGAATGGCTTCGCTCGTAATTTTAGATATTGAACTGGTCAAATTCGACTTTTTAACAGTTCCATATCCGATTGCCACCACTTCATCCAACTTGATAATATCCTCGCTCAGAGATACATCAATTTGTGATTTCCCTGAAATCTGAATTTCCCTGGATCTCATACCAACAAATGATACTGAAAGCGTAGCATCAGCAGGGACACTTGAAAGGGAATAATTTCCGTTTCCATCGGTAATTGTACCATTGGTAGTCCCTTTGATTGATACGGTGACTCCGGGCAGTGGCGCGCCGGCGGTGTCGGTAACTTTACCCGTTACAGATTTCTGCTGCTCACTCCCTGCAGGCTCAGCAGGATTACTATTTTCAGGCGTAATAATAATCAGATTATCAGGCATTACTTTATAACTGATGCCCTGATCTTTAAATAGTTCATCAAGGATTGTTTCCACACTTTTTTCCGATATGTTCAGGTCAACCTTCCGCGTAACATCGACCTGCTCGCGTTGGAAGAAGAATCTGAAATCACTTTTATCCTCAATCTCTTTTAGCACATCAACCACTTGTCGTGACTGAATATTAAACGAAAATTTAGTTGTCTGGGAATAGACCGTTGCCGAAACCTGCATCAGGCAACTCATTAAAATAATAAATGTTAGTTTCATTTTTAGAATTAGCTTATTTCCCCTTCTCCTTGGTTGGGAGGTTACAATTTGGTTTTTTTTCATATATTTGTATTTGTATGATTAATAACACGAAAGGTGTGACAGCACCGATTTATTAATTGCATTGAGCCGGTTTGATGTGACAGCATCTCCGGCTTTTTTGTTTCAACCTCGTTTATCTCATTATCCCCCCTTTCCGATTTTGATTCTTATTAATTATAATTTTCTGACCTACAACTTGATACTGAATCGGCAACGTTTGTCTGAGGATCTCAAGAACTTCCAGTATCGACTCATTTTTAATCGTCCCATCATAGTGATAATTCAGAATGCTCTTATCACTAATCTCAATATCGACCCCGTATTTCCGTTCAAGCAATATTCTCAGATCTTTCAGACTCATATTGACAAATATGAGTTTATTCTCCTTCCAGGAGGTGAACCATTTAGGATTTACTTCGTTGATCCCGATATTTTTTAATTCCTTATTATAGGTTAGCTGTTCGCCAGGTTTGAGTATCTTTTCTTCATTATATTTCTGATTATCAAGTAACTTAACGTGAACTGATCCCTCTTCCAGGGTCGTTGTTACCTCTTTGTCATCTGAATATGCTTTCACATTAAAAGTGGTGCCGGTTACCTGAACATCATAAAAAGAGGTGTGCACCAGGAACGGCTTTCTTTTCATCCTGGCAACCTGAAACCAGGCCTCTCCCGTCAGAAAGACCTCACGCATCCCTTTGAGACCATCGACAGAATATTTAATCTGAGAACCGGAATTCAGGAAAATATGAGTGCCATCCGGTAAATACATTTCAGATACTGATCCCTTAGGAGCCAAAGAGGTATAATAAACCGGAACGGATGGAGATATGGAGAAGTTTATGAAATAACCCATTATTAAACCGGTTATCAAAACGGCGGCAACCTGGATAAGTCTAAAAAAGAGGTTGTTTCCTGATTTGGATTTCGATATTTCAATTCTCCGGTTTAGCCACATCTTTTCGAATAAATCATCAAAGAATCGCTTATCATGACCCGAGGCTTCAGTCTGATTCAGCTCTTCGAAAAGGTGATTCTTTAGTTCAAACTCAAGTTCAGCGTGATGAAACAGGGATAAATATTCCTGTTGCTGCACCTCTGTTGCATTGTTTGATTTTCCTTCGCTGATTATATTTTGCAGGATCTGATCCATTATCTTTTAAACTTTAGAGGTAATACGTTCCAGTGAGGCAGATTACTCACCCGGAATAATTATATTTTTTAAGTTATACGTATAGCTTTCCCGAAATACTCATTCTATTTGAGAAAAATAATTTCAGCTATGTAAGGGTTAGGGGTATAGGAAGGCAGATATTTACTACTTGCAGTGCAGAAAAAAGAAGAGGATTGCAGCCAGTGACCCCGATCCAAGTTTCTCTTTCAAAGAGGAAACAGCCCTGTAAAGCTGGTTCTCAACGGTCCGGCGGGAGAGGCTAAGTTGTTGGGCAATTTCATCATTCGATAATCCCTCCTCCTTGCTCAACTGAAAGATTCGCCTACGCTGTTCAGGCATACCGGCTACCAGTTGCTGCAAATTATTAAGCATATCATTATATATAACTTCATGCCAGGTATTATCGCTCGTCGATGGACTACTCTTTGTGGAATAGTCCAGATAGGCTTTTTCAATGTTTTTCCGTCTTATAAAATCGTAGATTAAATTAATGCAGATTTTAAAAAGGAACGATTTTATATTCTTTGAACTATCCAGTGTGGAGCGGATTTCCCAGAGTTTTAGGAATACATCCTGTAGCAATTCTTCAGCATCAGAAGCATCTTTTAGATTGGATAGTGCAAACGCATGAATTTTTGGACTATAAGTATCATATAAAATATGGAATGCCTCTTTTGAACCATCCTTTAATTGATCAATGATCCTATTATCCTGATTTGTATGGTCAGTCTGCATAAATCCAGTGGAATAGTTGTGACAAAGATAATATTAAATGTATAATTATTCAGTCATAAATTTGAATTTTACAATACCCAGATTATCCGGTTTTGATTTTTCAGCCTTTGAAATACTACCTTTCAGTTTTCCATCCTTTTCGGGAAAAATCCGAATCTCCCGCCATGAAAATGCCCCTCGTTCATAATCAAAAGTCTCCCCATCATCGTCATACAATTTATAGGTGGACTCTTTTTTGCCGTAAAAACGGACCATAAGATTGTTCTTCTCTCCGGGTTTTAACGAAATCCTGTCAGTCTCAAACATTGGAATAATTCCCCCATCTCTCACATATACAGGTATTTTATCCCATCCGGGGCTTACGCTGATCACCGCTGCTTCGCCTGCAAACTTTCCGGTATAAAAGTCAAACCATTTCCCTTTGGGAAGTACAACCTTACGTTCAGTTTCTCCGGT
>CANJNY010000212.1 GCA_947475715.1 Prolixibacteraceae bacterium | reverse complement strand
GCAGACAAATCCTTATCAAATCCGATCGTTTTAAAAGGGATTGCCATCTCTGCTTCCCATCCGTCAGCAACTATTCGGGCTTTAGCATCCCAAACACCATTCCAGTCCTTGTTAAAAACAGCCCCATTTTCACTGATAGTTGCATCTCCAAAAGATCCCCTCGGACCAATCTGAAACCAGTATCCATTGCGGTGATCCAAAAAAGTATCGAGAATTACCTGAACACGGTCATCATTTCCAAGATTTGCGTCGCGCGCCATCTCCTTGGCAGTAATCTTTGCCGGATCGTCAAAACATTTCATCCCCACATAAAGGTGATCTGCATCATAACAGACATATATACTGGTCTTTTCCGAAACTGGCTCACCTCGATTGGGTTCCCGTTGATAAAGCTGATCAATTATTGCAGCATCTTTCCATGTATCTTCGTCTAACCGGCCGTCAATAGTCGGAGCATTGGATGCATAAACGGCTTTAATTGACGTCTGTGTAAAGCTATTGGTAGAAATCATAAGCAAAATCAGAAGAATCAAAAAGGTGTATTTCATTATAACCAGTGATTTTAAAACATTGAAAATAGCAAAAATTATGTAATCAACTCTTATCTGCTTAAAAAATTTGTTATTCTAACGGAAACATTTTTACTTAAAATGTAAATTATTTTTTAATTTTCGATAATAATCTTTCTTATTTTGAATTAACTTTATACCAAATCCCATTCATAGATTTTATTTTAATATGATCAAAGATGGATAAATATGGGACGTTGGTAATTGTAGATATACCTGATTATATCGATAAGATCCGGTATTTGGATGAAATAAATGATGAATCTTCACGCGAGGTTCTAATTGTGATTAGTTCATTGCTCTCAAGGAATGAGAAACTAGCTTTAACCCTGGAACAGTTTTGCAATACGGTCAATATATTTCCGATTAATTTTGGGGCTGTAATTCAATTATTGGAAACGGATAACTATATTACGGTTACAAGAAAGGTTGAGAATCAATTAGAGATTAAAATTAATGAATACGGCAATTTTAGGGTACTGCAATTATTATTCAATAAATCAATATATTAACTGGTATTTTACAAATCAATATCTTTTCGACTGGCTTTTATAATAGACTGAACCCGCTTCGATTCAAGTCGCCGTTCGACAGAGGCTCTGGTAGGTTTGGTTCGAAACCGTTTTTTTTGAGGTGTGAGTGCTTTCTCAAGAAGCAAATAGAACTTTTCAATCACTTTCTCTTTATTCTTCAACTGCGACCGGTCAGTTTGGGCAATCAGCACTAATTCCCCCATTTTATTGATTTTATTGACGAGTTTAGAGCAAAGAATAACCTTTTCATCCTCGCTTAAAAAGGCAGAAACAGTGATATTAAAACGTAATTCGACCTTTGAACTCACCTTGTTCACATTTTGTCCTCCGGGGCCACTACTGCGCGAGGCCTGAAAAACAAACTCATCCTGAAAATTTCGGTCCCTTAATTCCATCACTCTGTTTTCAATACAATTCTAATCAAAATATTTCTTCTTTGGAAGACTTGAATCACCCTTATTATTTTTGATAATTCGTAAAGTAACTTAATTTTAACCCGATAAAAAAGTCGATATATTTAGGTTTCAGAATCAACGTATAACGTATTGAATAAGTTTTAAAAAAGCCCCTGGAAAAACTATGGAGATTAAAATTGGCCAGAATTGGCAAGAGAGACTAAATGATGAGTTTAAAAAACCCTATTTCACCGATTTAGTCCGTTATGTAAAATCGGAATATGAAACACAGATAGTTTATCCACCCGAAAAATTAATTTTTAATGCTTTTGAAAAATGCCCGCCCAATCAAACGAAGGTTGTGATCCTGGGGCAGGATCCCTATCATGAACCGGATCAGGCACACGGACTTTGCTTCTCTGTCCCCGACGCAGTCACCCCTCCCCCTTCGCTGCGCAATATCTTTAAGGAGCTAAAAAATGACCTTGACATACCTGCATCAGGTTCCGGAAATCTGGAACGATGGGCCGAACAAGGTGTATTTTTACTCAATGCCACATTAACTGTTAGGGCTCATTTTGCAGGATCACATCAGAAAAAAGGGTGGGAAACCTTTACCGACAAGGTAATCGAGACCCTTAACCATTCGGAAGATCATTTGGTATTTATACTGTGGGGGGCTTATGCACAGCGAAAAGGGGAACTGATAGACACGAGTAAACATTTGGTTCTTAAGTCTGTCCATCCCTCACCGCTCTCGGCCAGCCGTGGTTTTTTTGGTAATCATCATTTCAGTAAAGCCAATGAATACCTGATAAATCACGGAAAAATTCCCATTAACTGGTAATAATCAGCCAAACTGATTTGGTATGTTAACTAAAACATATTTTTGATAATTTCACCAACGAAGCCTTTATGCTTAAATTATATTTTCAGAAGAGATATTTATTTTAAATTTAGATAATTCTCAGCTTCAATAATCTGATCAGGTTTACCTAAATCCATCCATAATGTTGAATGGTCGTTAAAACCCACTATTTTATGCTCTTTGGCAAGGCGCAAATAAAGTGGAATAAGCGAAAATTTTCCCGTCTCAGTAATCAACGGAAAAATCGCAGGGTTTATCAACTGGATTCCACTGAAGGCAAATGGATTATATTCCTTACATAATCTTGATGAAATCGCATCACCCGTTTTGATATTTCTCCAACCGGAAAGTTGCATTGATTCATCAAAAAGAAGGTATCTGGCAGTTTTCCGGTCACGAACCGCTAATGTTGCCAATCCTCCCATCTGTTGATGATATATTCTGAATAAATTTAAGTCAATATTACTAAAAACATCGACGTTATAGACCAGAAAAGGATCGTTACCTTCCAACCATTTCGAAGCTTTTAAAATACCACCTCCGGTATCCAAAAGTTCATCGCGTTCATCAGAGATCGTAACTGATAAACCAAAATTATTATTTATATTCAGGAATTTAATAATCTGTTCACCATAATGATGAACATTAATTATCAGCTCATTATAACCTGACTCACCCATTTTTTCGATTACCCGCTGCAACATTGCCTTACCGGCCACATCAACCAGAGCCTTGGGGCGATCTGTCGTAAACGGGTAAAGTCTGGTACCCAGACCGGCCGCAAAAATCATCGCCTTCATCGTGTAATTAATAGCATTATTAAGATTGTATTTAAGGCGCTGGTACAGATAATCAAAATTTGAAAACGAATTTACTATAGAGCTGAATTCTTAATATCCGAATTTTCGAATTAACCAATGGTCGAATTACCTTAAATCTCCTTTGGTTTACAAACCTGCTTCTCTTTCATACCTCTGCGTCCGCATTTTTTGCATTCAAATTTTGCCTCATCCGGCTTTTCATAATCCTCTTTTTTACACCGTTTTTTTGACATCTCGTTTTCAATTAATTTAAGGAAGATCAAATGCCGGATTAATTTCAGTTTGAACTGGCAGGTAATCAGAACTGACGTTAAAATTAAGCATTACCATTATTCATTAACCATTAATATCCTGCTCCCTATGGTGAATAACAACCTGTACAGGATATTTGTTTCTCAGGCAGGAAGCCATTCGTTCGGCTGAGTAGACCGATCGGTGCTGCCCACCGGTACAGCCAAAACTCACTGCCAAATGACTAAATCCTCTCTCAATATATTTTTGGACGGTCCGTTCAACCAGCGTAAATGCAGGTTTAAGGAACTCCTCCATGTCTGAATCTTCTTCAAAGAATTTGATTACTGCTTCATCTTTTCCTGTAAGGGATTTATATTGCTCATATTTACCGGGATTTCTCACAGATCGGCAATCAAAGACAAATCCTCCTCCATTGCCGGAGGGGTCACCAGGATAACCCTTTTTAAAGGAAAAACTGGTAATAGCTACAGTTAATTCGGTTTGTTTTGGAGCTATATTTCTGAGCGAATCAGATTCATGCAGTGATTTTAAAACCCGAATTAACTCAGGAAGGTGGACCGGTAAGGCAATTTTACCAAGAACGACATCGAGATTTTTAAGTGCAAAGGGGATGCTTTTCAGAAAGTGATCCTTCTTTTCATAAAAACCTCTGAATCCATAGGCACCCATCGCCTGCATCATACGGATTAAGACGTATCCATAAAAATACTGAAGGAATTGGTCACGGTCAACAGGGTGTATGGCATCCAATTCTTCAAGATATAGTTCGATGAGCTCCTCTCTTACTTGCTCCGGGATATCGGCTTTTGAATCATATAACAAGGAGGCCAGATCATATTGAAGAGCTCCGCGCCGCCCACCCTGATAATCGATAAACCAGGGTTCACCATTTCGCAGCATAATATTTCGGCTCTGAAAATCGCGAAACATAAAGAAATTGCTCTCTGCCTGAAGTAAATAATCGGCAAAGGTGGTAAAGTCGTCCTCCAGGAGCTGCTCGTTAAAGGATATCTTTGCCAGTTTGAGAAAATAGTATTTGAAATAGTTAAGATCCCACATCATCGATTGCCGGTCGAAAGCATCGCGGGGATAGCAGAATTCATAATTCAGATCTACTGCGGCAAGAATTTGTATTTTAGGAAGTTCGCGAATTACTTTGCGATAAATCGAGGTGATTTCATTCGAAAACCCGTCCTTTTCGCGAATTGCAGTTAAAAAACTAAACAATGTTTCGTCTCCCAGATCCTCCTGTAAATAAATACAGGAGTCGGGATTGTAATCATAGATCTGAGGAACATTTATTCCTTTGGATCTGAAGTGTTGCGAAAACCGGATAAAGGCGGTATTTTCCTTTACATCTTCATTCCAGGTGCCGATTGCCTTAAAATGGGGTCCGGAAAGCCGAATATATTCGCGGTATGAACCCGAAGGAGGTAATACTTCAATTTCGATGTTCTCCTCCTGAAATCTTTTCCTGTAAAAATCAACTAAATCTTGCTGGGCTCTCTTTTTCAAAGTTTTTTGTATTACATCAGTACAAATATAAACCAGAGGGAATTAATAAAAGCTATCTCACGTATAAAATAACTGTTTAACTTCTTACTTTTATAAGAACATTTTAAAATCTAGGTAAAATGTTTTATTTCGCGATCCTGAAACTATGGCATCAAAATTCAGGTTATTTCTTATAATTAGCTAAAAAAAGCTGTCCCGGAAAAGGACAGCTCTTAGTCTGTTTGAAAATGTTGAAGAATTATTTTTATAAAAAAATTCTGTTTATTCTGCGATAACTTCGAATTCGAAATCGACAATCACATCGCGGTGGAATTTCACCCTTGCGGTATGTTTACCAATCTCTTTGATCGAATCTTCCTTGATAAGGATTTGTTTGCGATCAACTTCGAACCCTTTTTCTCTTAGCGCTTCAGCTACCTGAATGTTATTCACCGAACCAAAGATTTTACCCGTAGTACTTGTTTTAGCACCTACAGTAATCACGATAGCTTTGAGCTTTTCAGCCAGGCTAAGTGCTTCATCTTTAAGTTTGGCCTCTTTATGAGCGCGCTGTTTTTGATTCTCTGCAAGCACCTTCTTTGCAGAAGAGGTTGCCAATACTGCCAATCTCTGGGGGATCAGGTAATTACGTGCGTAACCGTCTTTAACAACAACACTATCGTCTTTGCTACCCAGATTTGTTACGTCTTGAAGAAGAATGATATTCATTTTTGTATCTCCTAATTATTATTTCATCAAATCTGTTACATAAGGCAATAACGCAATCATTCTGGCGCGTTTTACAGCCTGTGATACTTTACGCTGATACTTCAACGAAGTACCGGTAAGACGACGTGGCAGAATTTTACCCTGCTCGTTTAAGAATTTCTTTAAAAACTCAGGATCCTTGTAATCTACATAACGGATTCCCGATTTTTTAAAACGGCAATACTTTTTCTTCTTTACCTCAACCGATGGGGGTGTAAGGTATCTGATTTCACTTGAATTGGTGGTCATGACTTAGTTCTCCTTTTGAGTTTTTGCACTTACCTTCTTTTTTCTCTTATCACTGTACTCAGTGGCGTATTTGTCCAGTTTCAGTGTAATAAAACGGATGATACGTTCGTCACGACGGTACTCGGTTTCAAGTTTACCTATGAAAGCCGGATTAGCCTTGAATTCGAAAAGATGATAAAATCCTGTCGATTTCTTCTGGATGGGGTAGGCCAATTTCTTTAGACCCCAATGCTCTTCATGGATTAGTTCGCTACCACTTGCAACGATCAGATCCTTGAACTTTCCTACCGCTTCCTTTATCTGAGCTTCAGATAAAACGGGAGTAGCAATGAAAACGGTTTCGTACTGGTTCAACATACTTTTTAAAGTTTTTACATTAAACAATGAATACTCTATAAATGAGTGGCGCAAAAGTAGTAACATTTTGGTAGATTACAAGCAGTTATCCACTAAAATATTCGGGAAATTTCAGATGGCTAAAAGGTTAACGGTTAACGGTTAATCAAAACAGAACAGACTCCGGTTATTTTCTATTCCCCCATTGTTGGTTATCATTCATGTTTTCAACACTTCAGAAACTATGATCATAGATTAATTCCTTGATTATTACCAATAAACCAAATAGATTAAAAGCAAAAAGAGCCGACCTCAGGGACCTGCTCTCTTTGATTGTTTAGTTAGAAGCGAATTATAGTTTTAGTAAAAGTCGGATAATCTCCATACATTTTTCATTATAAGCGACGGCTAAGGTAATTGATTTCACTAAAAAATGTTAATTCTTGTTAGGGTACATTAAGAAATAGTTAATAAACTTGCCGTTGGCAATCAATTATAAAGT
>CANJNY010000211.1 GCA_947475715.1 Prolixibacteraceae bacterium | reverse complement strand
GGTTTATCTGATTCCAGCTGATCCATAAACGACAATGCCTTGTAAATGGATGACATCTCGGTCCGGTCTTTTTTGTCAAAATCATCACGATAAACCATTGAGTCAATTACTTCCACTAAGAATTGCTTCCAGTCAGCCAGTGTTCTTGCCTCTTTTTGCGCTTCGATCAGGGATTTAAGTTGATCAACAAAGGCTTTCAACCGAAACAGATCGTAGCTCTCCGACGCTTCGGCATCTCTGAAGGGATACAGGGTAAGGTTTTCTTTCACCTCGTATTCCTCATCCGTGAGCATAGCATACCCGAGAAGGATTTTATTCAGTCCGTACTCCCAGCTTACATATTGGGTATCATCCTCAACAGCGTTGCTAAAGCCGAAACGGATATTCGCTTTTCGGACAACAGCGCGGATATAATTACAGTCCTGAATACCAAATCGTTTTCGGATTCGTTTTTGCTCCAGCAGGCTCACCACCTTTTCGGAGGTCATATCGTCTTCGGTAAACTTCAGTAACAATTCGAGAGCTGCCACCATGGAATCTTCCGCATTATTTGCAGCTCCAGACACCTTGAAAGGGATTGAAACAGGAGCATTCCGAAATACGGCCTTAATATATGGAGCATATTTATTAATATCGGTAGTAATCACCAGTACATCCCCCGGTTTAAGCCCTTCCTTTCCGTTAACATTTTTCGCGGTGGCTCTATCTTTTTCGAACAGGTCAAGCAAATAGTTGTAAAGTGCCTCAACTTCCCGGACCGGAGTATAGGAGGATGCGATCTGCAGCGAATCGTCCGCATTAAAATCGGCACCCGTTTGGTTATGAAGAATCTGATTTTGAATCTGCGCCAGCAACGAGTCATTTGCATTCCCGATAACCTGAAAATCGGCAATTCCGGGAATCGCTGACAATTCTGCTGATTTCTTACCCAGACTGACCAACAGTTCGTTTTGGTATTCGGCCGGAGTAGCCCGAAGATTCGTTGGCAGACAGGTATAAACGTTCACCTTAATATATTTTACCAGTTCATTGAAGAAATCAATGTAAAACTGAGAAAAGTCAGAAATGCCAAACACGGATATCACCGGATAAAATTCCCGGATCAACTCCGGCTGAGCGTTTAGCCTTTGAATTATTCGTTGTTTTAGCTCAAGCTTTGATTCGACATTGAGTTTATTCCACAACCACTGCTGCCACACTTCAGCGCTGTTTATTGTCGCCAGGTTTCCGGTTTTCCAACCCGTGATCATTTCTGAACGGTATAGCTGATACTGGTCGAACAAGCCGGCAATCTTTTCCGCAAGTTGGAAGCGGCGCAACTCATTGTCGTGATAATATCCTGCGACCTCCGGAAATTTTGTTTTAAAATCGCCGTCAAGAAGCTCGTATATTTTATACCGAATGAAATCCTTATTATTCCGCAGCTTCCCGTTAAACAATAACTGGTAGGTGAGGGCAAAAAATTCATCCTGACCCGTAAACTCAAAATTGGCAAAGATTCCGTTGCGCCGGGCCAGTTCAGTTTTCAGCCAGGCATTCATCCCTGCATTTGGAGTGATGATTACCTCTTTTCGAAAGATATCCTGTTCGTGATTAGTTATGTTTTCAGCCAGTGTCTGACAAAGGCTTTCCAGATGATTGGAGGAATAATAATTCATTTACTTCGGATTTATGCGGTTTTCGAGTCCTGAGGCGCGGGATACAGAGCTGCTCACACATTTCGCCAGCACCGCTTCGGAGGTCTGGAGCAGCACTTTATCCCTGGCCCGCGTGATTGCAGTATACAACAATTCGCGGGTCAGCAGCTTTTCACCGTGATCTTCAGGGAGGATAACGACTACATTTTCAAATTCCGATCCCTGACTCTTGTGGATAGTCATGGCAAATACCGTATCATAATAATTCAGATAGCCTGCCTGAATCTTTCGGATTGTACCATCTGAAGTTTCAAAATGGGCAAACATAACCTCCTTATCATCAATGGTCTCCTTTCTGATAATTCCAACATCACCATTGAAAATATTTAGCTGGTAATCGTTCCTGGTTATAATGACCGGCTGATTGTGGTAAAAAGCGCCGACAGAGGGTTTAAAATCGGGAATCTGCTTTGAAAGGAGATACTGAATCTGCTTATTAACCCTGGATACACTATCTTCGTTTTCCCTTGTAACGCACAAAAAACGGACCTTATTCAGTTTTGTCAATGCCTTTTTGATATCAGGTTCCAAAATATACGCTTTGTAGAGCAAGGCATAATGCTCAAACAATTCCGTTGAGCGTAGGTTGTCGATCGTTAGTTGATCATCATTTATATAACTATCAATCGTTGAGATTCTTCCATTTATTACTTCCTTGCTGAATTTTCCAATCCCTTTAAGTGGATCAAAGCGCCAGCTTCCTTGTTTATGGTCAACCTTCCCATTCAATAATCGGGAGTTTTCGGCTCTGCATAAATCGCCGAATACTGAGCCCGCTTCCACCGAGGCTAACTGATCCTTGTCACCAAGAAGGTAGAGTTCTGTCTTATCATTAATGGCATTTAATAATTTAGCCATCATGGCTCCGTCGACCATCGAGCACTCATCTATTATTACCACATCGTAATGCAGCCTGTTTTTTTCGTCATGTCTGAAGAACACACTGTCCGATTTGTAACCCAGCAGTCGATGGATGGTCTGAGCCTTTAAATCCACCAGTTTATCATGGATCTCCTCCGGAATATTATTCTCTGATTTTCCTGCAAAAATTTTGATTGACTCATTCATTCGTGCAGCAGCCTTGCCCGTTGGTGCTGCAAGGGCCACTTTGAGATCGGGGTTCTCACCAAAAAGTTCAACCAGTTTAGTCGAGACGCTGTACGTTTTTCCTGAACCCGGGCCGCCGGTAATGATATGAAAGTGGCTGTCTAACCGCCGGATGTTGTCAATAATCTGAGTCTCATAGGTAAAATAGCGGTGCAGATAGGCATGTCCCATATGAACAATAAAAGGCTTCAGGACGGAAGGATCACAAGTTACATATTTTCCCTCATTACACTGCGATTCAAATCCTTCGGGGCTAACCCAGAATTTAGAATCGCTTTCGACAAATAACTCCTTTGCCTGCTGAGCGTTTAAAATACCGGGAAGTTCCATTTTATACTGCTCAAGATCCAGACAAATATTTCCCTCGCCTAATTTTGCTGAAAGAGCATAAGCAATACTTTCGCACTCCTTAAAATATTCCGCAAAGACTTTATGCACATCCACAGGATCTTTCATAATGAATCATTCTTTAGGTTTAAAAAAGTCAACAATTTTATCCCACCGGTTTAAATTGCACGTAATATCCATTCCTATGGTATCACCCATGAGCCCTCCAACAAAATACCACAACCCTTCAGCCGATATATCCGTTGTATCATAAACAAGATTACCTTCGAGTTCACAGATATCCATTTTAAAACTTCCGTCAGTTGCCGGGGCCCGACACTTTTTGCCAATCAATACCGGAAAATCCTGGGTTTCCATCATTAGCAATCTTATTTTTCCTGACCCCTTATTTTGAAAATTGAAGATTAGCAAATGTGGATGGGAAGGTCCCCTGGGAACAGGGATTTTAAAAGAACAGGCCGTTTGAATTCCATAGGGTGATTTCGGTAAATCGGAATCATAACCTGTAGGGGAGATAATATAAACAGGCATTTTAACCCCAGCTTCATCTGAAACTATAAAATCAAAGGTGCCGGACCCTTCGGGGTAGAGTGAGAGATTAAACCTCTTTAATCTGTTGCCAATCAATTCAATTATTTTATCCATTTAACTTAAATTTTGGATAAATAAATTGGGAATGACTTCGTAAGCTTTTGTGATTGAGATCTATTTAGCGCGTGAAGGTTATTTGATGGGGTTTGTTCCATATTGAAAAGGTTAAGGCAAGGTTTAGTCAGGTAAAAATACTTGAAAGTAAGTGAAATTAAAATTTGATAATAAGCTAAACTTAAAACTTCAGGCAGAACTTTTGCTACATTTCAGATAATTTTCAGCAAAAGTATTACTGCACTATGTCAAAACGTGTCATGCTAAGTAATAAGAAGGATTTAATGTTGAATTTCCATAATGGATTGATTTCTTAAGGATTCAAAATAAAAAAATGCCACTAAATCGCTAAAACACTAAATTCAATAAAATACATCTAACAAATATCTTTCGTGCCTTTTGGTCCCGCATGTGCAGGATGGTGTTTCCTATATAACTCTTTGGCTGATTTTTTATTGTTATCTGTTGTGAGGTTGGAGTCGCGCCGCTCCCGATCACTTGGTGGCTAAAAGTTTTTTTTCAACTTAAGGGATAATAACTTTATACGACATCTTATTTTTCTTATTAATTATTATTCACAACCTTTGAGAAACATGTATTTTTAAATTATTAAACATACTTGAATCTTATAAAAATGGGAATAACCATCAGGAGTTTATCAAGCGGATTAGATTTAGTTCATAATGGGTTTGGCAGCGCAAAGAATAAAAATATTTAGCTTAAATTTGATTTAAATATATATTACCTGCTTAAAAATAAAAAGCTGGATTTTTTAACGTTGATATTTTAAAGTTTACCGTTTAGACCGAACATTCACAAATCCGACAGAATAAACTATTAATCAATACTATAGGCCATTCAAGGCCAGGAGATTTAAAATAACCTTCGTGCCGGTGGGTTGGTCCTCATGAATCAGATCGATAACTTCAAGCGAAAACTGATCGGTGTTGTGTTTTTGATTCAACAGCTGAAGCCTCTCTTCGATCAGGCCTAAACCTTTGCTATTATGATTCTTGTCGGCTTTTAATTGAGACTCCTTTCGCCCCACTCCGTTATCTTCGATAGCAATCATTGTTATTCCATCTACATTTGTGAAATTAACAACGATCAATCCGCCACCATCCAATTGAAGAACCCCATGTTTTATAGCATTTTCGATAATTGGCTGAACGATCATTGGTGGAAGAAGCATATTTCGATTCGGTATCTCATTGTTTAATACAATTTTTAATTTCTTTTTGAATCGCATCTGCTCGATCTTAATATATTCCTTCAGGAAATCGATCTCCTGCTCAAGGGTAATGGCTTCTTTGACAACATTTTCTAAATTCATCCGGATTAATGAACCTAAGGATCCAAGATAGATTATAGCCTCTTTGGTATTTTGTGTGACGATAAAGTTTTGAATCGAATTTAGCGAATTGAAAATAAAATGGGGATTCATCTGAACCTGTAATGAACGGATCTGAAGCTCCGAGATCTGACGTATTAGATGATACTTTGCCGCTTGCTGCTTTTTTACCGTCTGAACCCGAAGTCGCAAAATAAATAACGCTATTATAATCAGCGATATAACGAGAATTAAACTAAACCACCACTTTTGCCATACGGGATAATCGATCTTAAAGTTAATTATTTTCCCATAATGCCTTCCTGATTCCTTATCCAAAACATCCAGTTCGATAGAATAATCACCCGATTTAAGCGGCTCAAGATTTATTCGGTTATCCACCACCCAATTTCCGTCATTTAACTTATACCTGCAAAGGGTATTTTTTGAGGATGGATATTTAAGCAATAAAAAGCTGATTGTAATGTTCTTCGTGTTGCTCGACAATATATTATTTGACAATCCCGAAATCTCCATGCTTTTATTATCAACCGTAATTGCATCAACGGCAAGTTTAGCTATACATTGATCAATGGGCAGGTTCTTAATTTCTATAAGATTATTGGTAGTGAACAGATAGATATTGCCCTTGTCATCCGTGAAAGGTGAATCGGCTTCACTTTGCTCCCAGCCGTTGTAGCGGTTATAGAAATTCAATAAATCATATCGACCATCTTTAAATCTCTGAATATCCAGGATATTAATCCCCTTATTCGTCCCCAGGTAGAGGTTATTCGAATTAAACTTCAACCATTTGTAATTGTCGCCAATTAGTCCGCTGTTCTCTTTGCCAATTGTCGTCAAAACATGCAAATCTGTATCAAAACCAATCTGAAACAGGTGTCCATCCAGCGAAGTACACCAAAGTTCGCCGGCAGGATCTAATTCAATATCTGTCAGATAATTATCTATTGTAGAATTTGACTGATTCAGATTATAGATTTGGTTATCTCTGATAGCATAAAGTCCACGATTCCAGGTAATCAAATAACATATCTTCTTTGAATAAATAATCTTAATAACATTTCCTATCCCACCTGTTTGTTCGGAGAAGATTCTGCAATCCAATTTTTCTAAGCGGGGATAATACCATAATTTCGCATATTCAGGGACGAAGAAACATCCCCCCTTATCATCAAAAACAAAATTTTTGCCGCTAAAAGGGAGATAACTCTTGAGATCCAGCGGTACCGAACCATTGTTAGACACCAGGTATAATTTATCATCGATGACTTTTAAATAATTTACATTCGGCGGATTTTGATCTATTAGGTATTTAGTCAGGTCAACATGCTCACTATGAATGTGTTCATTTCGAAATTTCAAGATTGAATCCTCAATAACATTAATCGAATATTCCTTTTTTATTTGTTGGTCCTTGAAGGTATAAACACCCTTGCTTCCAAGCAGATAGATCTGACTTTTGAGATATGCAGCATCTTTTAATCCACCTAATTCATTAATTTTAAATATATTAAATGGAGTCTTAAACATTCCATAGAGTCCGTTATCCGCTCCTATCCAGGTTACGCCACTGAGTGTATCACAAAAAATATCATTGACCGTAGAACGGGTCAAATCTATTGGGCAAGTTTGAACCTTTTTAGTTTTTAAATCAATTAACTCCAAGCCACC
>CANJNY010000210.1 GCA_947475715.1 Prolixibacteraceae bacterium | reverse complement strand
GAGCCGGTGTGGCTGCCTCGCGAAGTTCAAGCAGAACCCAGTCGACTACTCCGGCAGGGATTGACGCAACACTTTCTGTCCCGGTATAGTTCCAGGGCGCACCGTTGTACGGTTGTGTCAATGGGATTACTGCCAACATCTTCGAGATCGGTTAAGGAGATTGCCATCGAGATGAACTACGAGTCGGTGGACTATTTTTCCACCCAATTCAAAAGGCAAACAAAATTGACTTCAACCCAATATAGGAAAAGCTGTTTGTGGAAGAGTCCGGTCGAATAGTCAGCTTGTGTACTATTCTTAAAATTAAGCTGTTAGTGAAATTATGCATTGCACTAACAATTATTAACTGGAAATTCAATCACAAAACGCATAAAGCAGTTGTATAACTGATAAAGCAGTTGTATGTTTGTTGTGAATTTTAAATTTTGAAATCATGCATACGACCTTCCCTTATTTTTTAATTGAATCGTCCATCTATCTGCTTTTCTTCCTTATTATTTACCGGTTATTCATCTCGAACCTGACCTATTTTAACTGGATGAGATTTTATTTATTGGTGAGTATTTCACTTTGTTTAATCTTGCCGTTTATCGAAATACCTGTGAATTGGACTAATTCAGTATTTGGTAATTCACATTTTGGAAATACAGCCCTACTGAACTTGATGAATCCGCTTAAAGTATCCAGCGCTGATACATTGGAACCGGTAATACATTCATTATCAAATTTCAATGGTTGGGAAATTTTGGTTTTCATTATTTCTGTAATTTATTTTTGCGGGGTAATCTATAAATTAATGCTGTTATTAAGCAACTTGCTTAAAATCAGATTATGCATTTTAAAAAATACGAAAAAAAAAGAGGGCAAATTTTGGATTATCAATACAGATAGAGAGGTTGTCGCTTTTTCGTTTTTCCATTTTATCTTCATCAATTCGAATTTAAAGAATCTCTCCAGTCACGAAATTCAGCAAATCTTAAGGCATGAGATGATCCATGCCAGCCAGATGCATACCCTGGATATTATACTTGTTGAGGTTATCGGAATTATATTGTGGTTTAATCCGTTGGTGAATTATACAAAGGATGAAATTCAGACTGTTCATGAATATATAGCTGACGAGAAAATCGCTGGTTCTGGTGAAAGTAAAAAACAATATGCGCAGCTGCTTTTCAATCTTGCTTCAGAACAAGGCACCTTTTCCCTCTCAACCGGCTTTTCGGGTAAGCAAATTAACCATAGGATTGTAATGGTTAATAAATCGCGTTCTATCCCAGGACATAAACTATTCTTTGCCTTACTCATTCCTGTTGCGGTGCTGCTCTTGTTATCATTCTCCTATTTAGTGAATACTCCAACCCTGGTTAGTTCATCCCTCCAAAACACGGAAATCATTACAGGTGATCAATTTAGTACAAAGATCGGAAACATCAATTGGGTAAACAACACAATATTTAGTTCCGCTGAGTTGACCAGGATGCTGGGGTTGAAAAAGGGAGATGAATACTCCAAAATAAATTTAGAAAAACGGATGGATGCTGACAATGGTATTTCTACTACCTACTTAGACAAAGGCTATTTGTTTTTAAATATTAAAATTGACGAAACTCCTGCAAGTAACAATTGTACCGACCTAACTTTTACAATCACCGAAGGAGTACCAGGGAAGATTGGGAGCGTAAGTATAAAAGGGAATAAGCTTGTTTCCATTCAGGAAATTCTTAAACATATTAGGATTCATCCAGGGGATTTGTTTAGCAAAACGAAAATTGTTCAATCAGTCAGGGCTTTAAGTATGATGGGTCAATTTGATCCGGAAACCATCAGGCCCGATATAATCCCTTTGCCAATGGAGGATCGTAGTGAGTTTGTAATTGTAAATATTGCATTTGAAGTAACTGAGAAAAAGTAAAAATATGGAAGAGCTCACAAAAACAGAAGAACGGATTATGCAAATATTCTGGAAGCTGAAGAAAGCATTTGTAAAGGATATTATCGAACAAATTCCCGATGAGCCAAAACCTCCCTATAATACGATTTCTTCGGTTGTGCGAATTTTGGTAAGTAAAGGTTATCTCAATTTCAAAGCCTATGGGAAAACTTATGAGTATTATCCGGCGATCAGTAAATCGTCCTATCGTAAAATACAATTAAGGAAAGTAATATCTGGTTACTTTAGCGACTCACCTGCTTCGTTGCTGTCATTTATGGTAAAGGAGGAGAAATTGAGTTTAGAAGAAATTGAAAAACTGAGAGATATAATTAATAAAATCGGTTAGAAATAATTATTATTTCAGATTATTTATCTTTGATTAAAACTTAGTCAGATGAGAGTTGACAAAAAAAAGGTATTAAAAGAATTGAATATTCTGCTAAAGAAAAGATTCGCGGATGATTTAAAAGATGTCGTCCTTTTTGGTTCCCATGCAAATGGCCCTACTCGCAAGGATTCTGACTATGATATTTTAATAATTCTTAAAAATAAACCAGATTGGGTAATCGAAAGAGAAATTTCGGATCTGTGTTATGAAGTTGATCTAAAATATAATTTAACTACTGATACCCATGTGATTGGTGAACCCGAATTGAATACTCTGAGGGGGAAACAACCCATTTTTGTTAATGCAATAGCAACTGGTTTACGCTCATGATTGAAGATGCTGATAGGCTAGCACTTATTGATTCTAGAATAAAACAAGCAACTGAAACCATTGAATTAGCTAATTTTTTGGCAATTTCCGGAAAATATGTCATTGCAGTTAACCATATTTATTATGGAATGTATTACGCCTTAACTGCATTAGCATTGAAAGATGGATTCGAAACATCAAAACACGGACAATTAATAGGGTGGTTTAATAGGGAATACATTGCCTCCCAAAGGCTTGATTCCAAGTTTGGTAAAATTCTTCGTAATGCATTTCAAAATAGGACCAAGGGTGATTACGATGCCTTTGTTGACTTTCCTAAATCTGAAGTTGATTTCATGTTAGTTGAGATGGTTGAATTTATTCAAGCGATTGAAAAGATTTTAAATCGTTAGATTTCTGAAGTTTCGCTTTATTCTTATTTTTTCGTTGAATAAACTTAAAATTCTCCTAAATGTTTGGAAGACCTTGTTCCATGGGCGTTTCATTAATTTGAACTACTTTTGCACCCTCAATATTTGACATGGGCTTAAAAGAAGAAATACTGCGCCGGAGAACCTTCGGCATTGTGAGTCACCCCGATGCGGGGAAAACGACGTTAACGGAAAAACTCCTCCTCTTCGGTGGGGCGATCCATGTTGCGGGTGCTGTTAAGAGCAATAAAATAAAAAAAGGGGCCACCTCCGACTTTATGGAGATTGAACGGCAGCGTGGAATCTCGGTCGCTACCTCGGTTATGGGTTTTGAATTTAAGGGTTACAAAGTAAATATTCTCGATACTCCCGGCCATCAGGATTTTCAGGAAGATACCTTTCGTACCCTCACGGCGGTGGACAGTGTAATCATTGTGATCGATGCTGCAAAAGGGGTAGAGCCTCAGACCGAAAAACTCATGAGCGTCTGCCGAAGCCGGAAAACACCGGTGATCGTTTTTGTAAATAAAATGGACCGTCCGGCTGACGACACCTTTGATCTGTTGGATGATATTGAAAAACAATTACTTATAAAAGTACGCCCTTTGAGCTGGCCGATTAATAATGGTCCTGAATTTAAAGGTGTTTATAATATTTACGATAAGAATCTGGTTCTTTTTGATCCAAGTATTACCGATATCCGCCCGGGAATTAGTTTTACCGATACCAATAGCCCTGAACTGGATAAAATAATTGGCAAAGACGCAGCGGTATTACGCGAAGAACTTGAAATTCTCGATGAGGTGTATCCTGATTTTGATATCGAACAGTATCTCTCAGGCGATTTAGCCCCGGTATTCTTTGGAAGTGCCCTTTATAATTTTGGCGTTAGGGAGTTACTCGATACGTTCGTTCGTATTGCCCCGCCACCACGTCCTAAAAAGGCGGAGGAGCGTCTTGTTTATTGCGACGAAAATGCATTTACAGGATTTGTGTTTAAAATTCATGCAAATATTGACCCCAATCACCGAAGCCGTATTGCCTTTGTGAAAATCTGTTCCGGAAAATTTGAACGGAATAAAAACTACCGGCATATCAGGCTTGGAAAAACATTTAAATATTCGAGTCCAACCGCTTTTATGGCCGACAAGAAAGAGGTCATTGACGAAGCTTTTCCTGGTGATATCGTGGGTATTCCCGATACCGGTAACTTTGTGATCGGGGACACCCTTACCGAGGGTGAAATCCTTCATTACAAAGGGATACCTTCATTCTCTCCCGAAATTTTCCGCTACATCGAGAATGCTGATCCGATGAAATCGAAACAGCTGGCCAAGGGTGTAGATCAGCTGATGGACGAGGGTGTTGCACAGCTGTTTGTCAGTCAGTTGAATGGACGCAAGATCATTGGAACTGTGGGTGCCCTTCAGTTTGAGGTTATTGAATATCGTCTCGAGCATGAGTATAATGCCAAATGTCGGTGGGAGTCGTTGTCGCTCTACAAGGCATGCTGGATTCAGAGTGAAGACAAGGCGATGCTGGACGATTTTAAGAAGCGGAAATACAATAAGATGTCGGTCGACAATCATGGCCGTGATGTCTTTATGGCTGATTCTTCCTTTATTCTCGATATGGCGCAGCGCGATTTTCCGAAAATCAGGTTTCACTTTACATCGGAGTTTTAGCATTCAATTCAAAAGGTTATCTTTGAAAAAAGATAAGAATAATGGATTTTAAACATTAAGAAATTAGGGGTGGAGTATCCCGACCTTGACTTACCAAAGCTCTTGGTTTTTTAATGATGACCATCAATAGTCTCAAAGAAACCACTGAAGAATAATTTATTGCCGGTTATTTTTTCGCAATTTGCAAAAAGATCATAAATTTGCACCCCACCAGTACCTACCAGTTGGGCTGCAAATTTTAAAACTACTGCAATGACTAAGAATCTTTTTTTATTTGGACTTCTAATCCTGGTTGCCACGATCGGGATTAGTCAGTCTCAAAATCTCCCTTTTAACGAGAAAATGCCTCATGATTGGGAGAATCAGGCAGTTTCGGAACTTAACCGCGAATCTCCGCATGCATCATTAATGCCTTTCGATACACAGGATAAAGTGATTGCCAATGATTTTTCGGCTTCTCCATTTTATAAGTTGCTTAATGGGAAATGGAAGTTCACCCTGGCCAGTAAGCCTGCTGACCGCCCCTCTATGTTTTTTGAGCAAAAATTTGATGACAGCAGCTGGAAATTAATCGATGTTCCATCAAACTGGGAACTTCAGGGTTATGATTATGCCATTTATACCAATATTAAATATCCCCACGAGGCTACTCCACCCACTATTCAGAAGAATTATAATCCGGTCGGTTCATACCGAATGGAATTTGAAACGCCGAATGATTGGAATGGAAAGGAGATCATTCTTCATTTTGGAGCTGTAAGCTCAGCCATGTATGTATGGGTCAATGGCCAGGAGGTTGGTTATAGCGAAGATAGTAAAACACCTGCCGAGTTTAACGTCACCAAATATTTGAAAAATGGGAAGAACCTGCTTGCTGTTCAGGTATTTCGCTGGTGTGATGGTTCGTATCTTGAGGACCAGGATTTTTGGCGCATGAGCGGTATTACGCGTGACGTTTATTTGGTAGCCAGAAATCCAACCCATATTTTTGATTTCAGGGTAGCGTCAAGCCTGGAGAATAACTATAAAGATGGTCTGTTCACCTTGGATGTTACCCTGCGTAATCTGGGTAAAATAGCTCCGAATATCACTATTGAAGCAACACTTCTTGATGCCAATCAAAAAGTGCTCGGATTTTCAAAGAAAATAAATAGTCCAACAGGTAATCAGAAAATTAATTTTGAAGGTAAGCTCCCCGGAGTAAAACAATGGAGTGCTGAAACACCAAACCTTTATAACCTGGTAATTACACAAAAAGATGATGCCGGAAAAATCATCGAAACAGTGGGTTGTAAGGTGGGATTCCGAACCGTTGAGATCAAAAACGGCATTTTACTTGTCAATGGTGTTCGAATTCTGATTAAAGGGGTGAATATGCACGAGCATAATGAGGTTACGGGTCATGTTCAGGATGTTGCAACCATGATCAAGGATATTGCAACGATGAAGAAGTTCAATGTGAACACCATGCGTTGTTGTCATTATCCGCAGCCTGAGAAATGGTATGAGCTTTGCAATCAATATGGTCTTTATCTTATTGATGAGGCGAATATTGAATCACATGGCATGGGATATGGCAAAGAGTCGCTGGCTAAAGACTCAACCTGGTACGATGCCCACCTATTCCGCACCCGTAATATGTTTGAACGGGATAAAAATAATCCGGCGATAATTATCTGGTCATTGGGAAATGAGGCTGGCGACGGAACAAATTTTATCAAAACCTATGGATGGCTGAAATCTCAGGATAAATCCCGGCCCGTTCAGTACGAGCAGGCGAAGACTACAGCCCATACAGATATTTATGTGCCGATGTATGCCAGGATTGAACAGATGGTAAAATATGCCTCGACACATCAGGATAAACCATTGATTCAGTGTGAATACGCCCATGCCATGGGAAACAGTACCGGAAATCTGCAGGATTACTGGAATGCGATTGAAGCGCATGAGCAACTTCAGGGTGGCTGTATCTGGGACTGGGTCGACCAGGGGTTGCTGACTACCAATGATAAAGGGGAGAAGTTCTGGGCCTATGGCGGAGATTTTGGTCCAAAGGAGGTGTGGACAGATGGTAATTTTAACTGCAATGGTCTTGTAGATCCTAACCGTAATCCCCATCCGGGATTATATGAAGTGAAAAAGGCCTATCAAT
>CANJNY010000209.1 GCA_947475715.1 Prolixibacteraceae bacterium | reverse complement strand
ATTTACGCTCGCTAGTAGTGCGTTCCGCTACGTTCCATAGAAATCAAAAAGCCCGCTGTAATTCAATACTGGCGGGCTTTTTTCGGTACATTGCGTTTTTTTGCAATAAACCAAAAGTGGACCTGGTGGCTCCAAAGCTAATTCACTGAGCGATAGATATACCAACGGTTCCAGCCTTACAAATGTTTTGAGGTAACCTAATGGGTAACCTGCCTTATTATTTCTTTTTTTCTTTCGGCAGTGTGAAGTTAGTCAATTCCGGCAAAGAAACATTGAGCGGAGGAGCAATGGAAATGAGCACATCTATAGTAGCGGCACTTATGCCGTTTTCAATTCGTTGAATAGTCCTTTTCGAAAGGTCGGCAAGGTCAGCAAGCTCCTGTTGGGATAAATCCGCTGCTTCTCTGAGCTGTCGGACACGAACACCAAACGCTTTAACTCCATTCGGATTTTTCACGCGTCAAATGTGTGCTTGTGCCAAAGCAATCATGGCGGCAGATGTGTCGCCAAATGAAAAAAGGTTTTAATTTCGTCTAATGCGAACCAGTGTTAAGTTTATTCCTGTAAAGGAGGCTTGGGAAAATCCGGATGCTTTGAAAAACATTCGGATAATTACTGACCCTTGGGAGTTCCGCATTAATCATAGACAGATGACCAATGTCGAAGATTTAATACCCGGGTGTGCCGCTGCGGGTTTACCAACTCCGAAAAAAAACACATTCAAGGCTATTTACCTTAAGCGGAAAAAGATTTCAATTGAAGAGGCTGCATCGATTATACACGTAATCAATTTTTATGTCGACTATCAAACTGCCAGGAGGGCCCGGGATAAAGCTACAATGGATAAGCTGGATATAGTAGTGAATCAATTTGCTTCTCAAAGTGATAATTGTAACCGTTGCAGAATTGATTGGCTTACAGGTGTAAAGTGGTATGTAAATAACTTAGTCTGTTCAGAAGCAAACATATCAAAGTATAAAGCCCCAGGTCTTCAGAGGGCTGAGCTTGCCAAACTACCTTTTATAGAAATTGATGAAGAGCATGGAACAATTACATGGTCACAGCAGAGATTTCTTGACCATTTGAAAGAAGAAGAGTTCATTGATTCGAAAGGCGAGGATGGAAATCTGAATTTACAAAAGGCTGGCATTTACAGACAAGCATTAATGATAGGTGGCAAACCTAATCCTGACAATGCCTCCTTTTTAGAAAAATTCGAAAAATTTCTTTCAGAACGCCCTAAGTATTTTCATGAATACAAGCGGTTAGAAATCAAAGCTGCTTTTAAAATTCCGATGCTAACTAAAGTAGGCACTGATTACGTTGTGTCAGATAAGAACACTATAACAACGAATGCAGGGACATCCTACCATGATTATATGCTTAATAATTTGGAAACGGATACCCCCGAGCAGCTTATATATCAGTCTGATGGTTCTGCCAAATACACATACTTCGCGGAACTTGGCAAAACGGAAGTGAGTGGTGATTTAATTGGGGAAGAAGGTGGATGGGAGCCGACCGATGAAATGAATGACGAATACAATCAATGGGAGGACTTTGAATTACCAGAGCAAGGGTCGCATATTACTGATTTGAGTATGCATCCGGATGATTTATTTGATTATGAAGAAGGAGACAATAGTAGCTTTTGTAATGCTTGCGAAATGTCTCCTTGCATGTGCAGTGATAGAGAAAAGTCAAGTACCATTCCTGATTATTAATTTACTGAGGCGCACCAACTTTATAGGTAACGCTATGTAGTATTATATTTACTCAACCGGTAAAACACTTTCATCACTTTGCTCATTCGGTTCTTTAACTTTAAACAAAATACCCGGTCGGTCAATAATTAATTCCTTCCCCGGATGCAGCCGCGACAATTCAAAAACCTTTTCTGGAAAGCACCCGTACTGTTTTAAAATTACTGAGCAGTAATGTAGAAATAATTTTTCATCATCAATATGAAATGATAGAACGCCTTCCCCAAATTTAAAGAAAAGGCCGTTGGTAAATCTTACCGCTATGCTATGCAGGTTCAAATAACCGTCACAGGTTTTCAGTATAGAAATTGTATCTGTAAAATCAATTTCATGTATATCGGCACTGAATACTTCTTTCGTCTTTTTACTCTCGTATGAAAATTCGTAAATCTCATCTATCTCCAAATCCATCATGTGATGAAGTATTTCAGGGTCGAACGAGTAACCGTAGAAACTGAATTCTTTTAATGATATCTGAACGCACTGAATCTGTTCCAATTTCGGTTGTGTTATATTTGGAATGGAAATATAAACTGTTTCACTTTTACAAAAGCGAAAAGAAAAATTACAAATCATGAATTTGTTCAGCAAGGATATTCTCGAATCTATGGAAGACGAGGAGGAAACTAATCCTAAGAGGAAGAGGAAAGCATCGTCCCATCCCCATAGTGTGCGGGCGCGTTATGACGGGTTTAAGCAATTCGCATTAGCTCTTCGGCAGCGTGATAGGCAAGTATTAAATTTCTTACTTTCTGACCGGCAAGAATCAAAACATTGGGAAACGAAACAAGAGTTCGTAGACAAATATTTGGAATGCTGTAACAGATTTGAATCTGAAGGTGAGATAGTAATTTCAACTCATGAAGGGATGGGCAGACAAAAGAATATACCTGTCATTTCATTCTCCGCTCTAGAAGTTGTTGTGGACTCTGCACAAGAAGGCAATCGTCTGTGGCGATTTACTTTGATTCTTAGCACAGATGATTTAAGGGAAATTCGAATTACTCAATGCAACCGATTCTTTCAATATTCACATTACTTACCACCAAAATATAGCCCGGCCAAAAAACAACCCGGAGTCACTCTTATGTTGCCGTTGGCTTAAATTGAGTTGATTGATTTCTTTTTCTACATTCACTCATTCTTTCACACAAAACAATAAAGCCATGAAAAAATTTATTACACACGGAGGATTGACGATTGCACTTTTCTTTTTATGCGGATCAATCGCAGTAGCCCAGGACAAATATGAATATGGATCACTATTTACAGCAGGTGGTGGCGTTGGCAAAAAATATGAGATTAAGGTTGCACTAAATGATAAATTCGAAGAAATTAACGGCTCTGTAGCTGAAGGAACGTCTTCTTCAAATATGACACCGGTAACTAAACTTTTGACAGAATTAAGTAAAAATGGCTGGGAAGTTTATAATATAAACATATTTCCACTGCCCGGAGGTAACGGTTTGACGCTTTATTATTATTTCATCAAAAGAAAAGTAAAGTAGTTATAGCGCTATTCAGTCAAGAGGGCAACATAAAGACATTCACATGGCGTTATTATATAATGCATAGTTGACTACCGTTTTATTTCAGCCATCATAAGCTTAACACCATTCCTTACAAATTTTTCCATAGTATTCTCAGAAACATATTCATACATGCCAATTGAAGAATTATTAGCGCCTCTGCAAAAGCTTAATTGGGGATAAATTTTAGAAGGCAATTTATACGCAACTTCACATTCGCAGTCCCCGCTAACCTCTACACAAGGCGTATAATTGAAAGAGTAACTTCCGGCATATTGATTCTTTTCAATCAATGTCAGTTTAAATTCAATTGCAGCGCCATATTTCCGGAAAGTATGGTTTTTAATAATTTTTTCTACCCCGGTTTTTCGATAATACTTGTTTGTTCCATATTCAACATCTGTAGTAACTCTAACCAATTCCAACATCAGGTCTGTTCCGGTTAGCTGCTTAATTTCCGAATAATTAATTTCCTTCGTCTTACCCATAACTTCGTTAAACAATCCCCTGTCTTTTACATCAAAACCCGCAATCAGTAATTCCTTCTCAATAGCATTATAGATGTATGAATTCGGGTCAGACTGAGTTGATTTATTTTCCGAGTTTGGCGCTTTTAAAACAATAGTCGGATTAGGATGATTCTTCATGTAATCCTTAATCATTTGAGTAGCTATTATCTCATCTGGTTTGCTCGTAAATTTTATATACCCTTTCTGTAAGCTACAAGAGGAAATCAATAGCAAACCTGTTACTGCGCCTAATATTAAATTGTATTTTTTCATGTATCTTTTTCTTTAGTGAGTTGCACAAAGCAAACCAATTATTCCGGTCTCGTCTCAACTGTTTTATTACCCCCCTTTTATTTTATACCGCCCCCCTCTTCTAATATTACCAGCTATACCCCCCCTCTATAAATTACCCATACCATTTTTTTTCGTATGCGTATGCTATAAGGAACCCCCTCTATCTCCAACCCCCACCAATCTCTGGGTTCCGGGGCACTCCCCGGGGTTCCATATTTCTTAACCTTTTAAATCCATTAAACATGGTAACAGTAACAGCGGTAGAGTCCCGACAAAACTCAAAAGGAGAAGCATTTGCCGTGCTTATTCTAACTGGAGATTTACAAATTGTAAATTCCAAAACAACAGGCAATCCGTATGCAACGGTTCACAAAATCAGCATCCCATGCACCTTCGATGAGAATGTTGCTAAGATGATGATTGGCAAACAGCTTTCTGGAGAAATTCAGAAGGCGGAATGCGAGCAGTATGATTATGTAAGTAAAACAACTGGCGAAGTGTTGACACTAAACCACCGGTTCACTTACAATCCAAATCCTTCCAATCTGGTAGAAACAGTTATTGAAGGTGCACCCGCTTTTTAGGCGGGTTTTTTGTTGACCGAGGGAGGGCCACGTGCTCTCCCTTATTTTTTCTTAACCATTAAATTTTAAAAACATGGAATTTCAACTCAATCAAGCCGAACGAAAGAAGGCGAAAATCAAAATTGGTTTACAGGCACCAAGCGGAGCGGGCAAAACTTATTCAGCTCTACTCTTAGCAAAAGGACTGTGTGGTGATTATAAAAAAGTAGCAGTCATTGATACTGAAAATCATTCTGCTGATTTATACAGCCACTTAGGAAATTACAATGTGCTACATCTCGAAGCACCTTATTCACCGGAGCGTTACAACACAGCGATTCAAGTTTGCGAAGACGCGGGAATAGAAGTAATCATCATTGATTCTATTTCGCATGAATGGGAAGGCACCGGTGGTATTTTAGAAATTCATTCGAACATGATGGGAAATTCTTTTGCCAATTGGGGCAAACTAACGCCACGGCACAATGACTTCATTCAGAAAATTCTTCAATCAAACTGTCACATCATTTCGTGCATTCGTTCTAAACAGGATTATGTTTTGAGTGAGAAGAACGGAAAGATGGTTCCAGAAAAAGTTGGATTGAAAGGAGTAACACGCGAAGGCATGGATTACGAAATGACAATTGTGTTTGACATTGCAATCAATCATCAGGCAAAATCATCTAAAGACCGCACCGGACTATTCGACAAAATGCCGGAGTTCATCATCACTGAAAAAACAGGACAAAGAATTCTGCAATGGTGCAATCAAACAACAAGTGTTGATGAAGTAAAAGGCCGCATCGAATCCTGCACCAACACTAAAGAGTTGGCAGACGTATTCAACGCCTATCCCGAATTCCGCACTTCGTTGCTCACAGAATTTCAGTCGAAAAAATCTCATCTCTCCGGAACAAATTCAATCACACCTAAAACAAATCAGAATGGAACTATTAGCAGTCAGCCAAAATAATTTGATAGATGAAGTTGTAGAAACTCCTTCTACATCAAGCTTCATTGAAGCAAACACACTCGCATCTTCTGCCGAGGAAATCAGAAGCCGCCACATCATTCCTGTCTTTTCTAAAGACAACGAAGTTACTTTGTCCCATACGGAGTTTATTGATACAACTTACCATGTTGCTCGGGAATATTTTCAAGGTGTAAAGTTACTACAGCCGCAAATTCGCGTTAGTCACCCAATCAAGGGTAGAGTGCCAGACGCGCGCAACAAAGCCGCAAAAGAGTTACAGGAGAATGAAAAAACGCTGTATTACGAGCGGATGGCATTCATGATTGAACTGCCGGAAATTTCTTGCGATGTAAACGGCAACAAACTTTCCTTAGTTGTTGGTGGTGTGAAGGCCTACAGTGAAGATAATCTTTACAACAAAAAAGGAAGTGCCGAGCATTTCAAAATCTTCATTGGTTTTCAAAACAAAGTTTGTCTTAATCTTTGCATTTGGACGGATGGACTTAAGGCAGATGTGCGCGTTACCAATACTTCTGACCTTTCACTTGCCATTTACAATTTGATACACAACTTTCAGGCAGAACGTCAAATAGACATACTACAGGAATTTTCGATGTTGGTTATTACAGAGCATCAGTTCGCGCAGTTAATTGGCCGTGCGAAGTTGTATCAGTTTCTACAACCGGAAGAAAAGAAATTGATTCCGTCTTTTTTATTTGGCGATTATCACATCAACACTATTGCGCGTGATTATTACGGCAGCCAATCTTTTGGCCGCGACCGTAATGGCAACATTAATTTGTGGAATCTTTACAACCTGTTCACCGGTGCGAATAAGTCAAGCTACATTGATAAATATCTCGAACGCGGTTTAAATGCAACTCAGTTTACTGCTTCGCTTACAAACGCAATAAAGAATCAGGAAGATTTCTGGTTTATTAATTAACCTCTCAAAAGTCCCCTGATGGAATTCCTGTCAGGGGTTTCATTTCTTATGAACGAAAGGGAGATACACGAAATCAACAAGTATTGCAATTCATCAAGCTTACTTGTTATCACTGAAACCGGAATCCTACTCAGAGTGCATTGTCCGTTTACAGTAGAAGTAATCAGGAACGTAGAAGCATTTTCTGTTGGCGACCTACTTACTGTTATACAAGTGAAGATGGATAGAAACCTTACGCTTGTTTACATTATTAATAACAAAGGCTATTACTACTACAATTTTATCCTGCTCCTGTAGAGAAATCAAGGTTATGCAGCGAGTGTCATGCTATATTTTTTTCGCCCCTTTTTTTGAAAAGGTTCACCACT
>CANJNY010000208.1 GCA_947475715.1 Prolixibacteraceae bacterium | reverse complement strand
TTCATCCAGAGGCTCATCATAAAAAGAGAGCACGTTAAAGGCGGCGCCTGTGCACCCTGCAGCAATATGGGAACAAGCCTCCAAGGCAACAATATTGGCCGCTTTTTTCAGGCGCTGGTAAGGAAAATTCTCGATTTCGGATTGAATGGAGACCACCTCTGGCGGTAAAACTGAAACCTGCCTTCCGATGTCGTGCGATTTACCCACTAACTCACTGGTTGTATTGTCATTATAAAATCCACCACCTGGCCGCCACATCACCGGAGCATGGTTTGGACCAGCCAGTACTTTAGCCCAGTTGTCAAAATCGTACCCTTCATAAAACCGGTCACCCGTCATAAAACCCAGGGGAAGGGCCGGAGATATTTCATGCACAGTCTTTTCAATCAAGGCAAATAAATTTGAAATGGTATTGCGGTTATGTTGGAGCCAGGCCTCACGAATCTTGAGTTTCGCTTCGACAGGACCTTCATTCAGAGCCTTTTTTAAGGATTCACGGTTATACTTAACCCCCGATTCCTTTTCAAAGATGTTCAGGCAATTATCGCAGAAACATCCCAGTCCGATGGGCATGTGCCCGAACCGGACATCGTCATCAATCCAGATATAATCGGGATTTGCCCGGGCCGCTGACTCGTAGATATTCCTGACGTATCCTCGCATCCCTTCGTCATTGGGACAAAAAGAGCCGTTGCATATCTGTCCATCGATATTGGTCATACGGGTAAATTCACCACTGAGCGAATTATCAAGGTTTTCGTTGTGATGGCCAATCGTGGAGAGTATGTTAATCCCTGCTTTATATCCGCGTTTTCTCGCTTCTGCCATTTTCCCCTTTAAAATAGTTGCCCTCTCCCTGAAAATATCCAAAGGCACCGGAGGATGTGTTGCCGAAGTAAAGAAGGTGATCTCATCGGTGACCCCTTTGTATTTGTCAAACAGATCCAAAACCTCGTTATATCGTTTTTCGGATGACCATAGCGGAATTCCAATCCGGAAGGAGATAAAGGCCTTTTCGATTTTGGTCCCCTGAGAAAGCGATGGCTTAGATACTTTTTGCTGAGCCTGAGTTTTCGGACAAAAACTGATGAGAAATAAAAGGGATAAAGAGAGGATTATTTTATTCATAAAATCAGGTGTTTTTAGGCGATGAGAGCGTGCTTAAAATTAATTAAAAGGATCATTTCTCAAAACTAGAAAATTTTAATCCTGCGAATGGCTGAAACAAGCGGCTAAGTCTGCAAAGCATAAAAAAAATGGAAACTAACTTCCCATGATTAGGTAACATGATTCACAATATGTAACATACATGATAAAGTTTTGTCAAATAATAGTAAATGTATCATTTGTACATGTATTGGTAACATACGTGGATGTTCTTGGTGACAAGTGGGGATAGATTTGTGAAATAATTCAAACTAATGTTAAAATGAACACAAACAACAAAGCCTCTTTAAATGCACTTGTGATTGCTCTCGGAGGATTTTTATTCGGATTTGATATAGCCGTCATATCCGGTACTACCGCAGCCCTGGAGGCTTTATTTCATCTGTCAAAATCTGAGCTTGGCTTTACAGTTGCCATCGCTTTGATTGGTACAATTATAGGTACAACTATAATAGGAAAGCCAAGTGATAAATTTGGTCGGCGGAAAACGCTTCAGGGGATGGCCCTTATATTTACTGTTGCAGCCATTGGAAGTGCCAGTTCGCTTAATTGGAGTATGCTTTTGCTTTTCCGGTTTATTCAGGGGTTAATCGTTGGCGGAATCTCGGTAGTCGTTCCGATGTATATTGCGGAGATCTCTCCGGCTAAAATTCGCGGAAAGCTTGTTGCCTTTAATCAGTTTAACGTGGTGACTGCAATTTTAGTAGCCTATTTGTCCAATTATTTTATCGCAAAACTTATCTCGCCCGATGCATGGCGTACAATGATTGCTGTCGAAGCAGTTCCGGCTTTCCTTTTCTTTTTGCTGTTATTTAAAGTGCCTGCAAGTCCAAGATGGTTGCTCCTAAAGAATAAGACCCAGGAAGCCAAAGAAGTCTTTGTTCATCTTGGATTTGAAAATCCTGATTTGGAAGTAACGCAAATAATCGATTCTCTGAATGAGGATCATACCGAAACAAGTACAACACTATTTAGCAAGGAACACTCTTTTCCTGTAATCTGCACCATATTGATTGCAATGTTTAATCAGTTGGCAGGGATTAATGCAATTATTTATTATGCACCACGAATTTTTGAATTGACCGGACTGACCGCCAATACTGCTTTACTTCAATCGATCGCAATTGGGGGGACAAACCTTTTATTCACTCTGCTTGCATTATTTCTTATTGATCGTGTAGGACGCAGAACCTTGCTGATGGTTGGATCAATCGGAATGATAGTTTTTCTGAGTCTTCTTTCACACGCTTTTTATCAATCCGCATTCAACGGTTATTCTGTGATGGTATATCTTATCGGATTCATTGCATTTTTTGCGATATCGCAAGGCGCTGTTTTATGGGTATTTATCTCAGAAATATTTCCAAATAAGATTCGGTCAAAGGGTCAGGCCCTTGGCAGTTTTACCCATTGGTTGATGGCTGCTGTAGTTAGCTGGACATTTCCAATCGTAACAAATTCTCCCGCCATTGGAGCAGGTGCCATCTTTGCATTTTTTGCCTTTATGATGGCGCTTCACTTTGTCTTTGCCTGGAAAGTAATCCCGGAAACCAAAGGGAAATCCCTTGAACAGATTCAGCTTGAATTGACTGAGAAAAGAAATAAAATCAAAAACTAACGAGACATGAAAAAAAATGATAAGGTTTTATGTTTTGGGGAGGTATTGTGGGACAATCTTCCGTCAGGCCCCCTGCCAGGGGGAGCTCCCATGAATGTAGCACTACATTTATCACGCTTTGACATAAATTCAGCAATCGCCAGCAGTGTAGGAAACGATTCCAAAGGAGTCAGCCTTAAAAAATTCCTTACAGAATCCGGACTTGGCACTGACCTGATCCAGGTTCACGAATCGTTGCCAACAAGTGAGGTATTAGTGCATCTTGATGAGCATAATACCGCAACTTATGAAATCTGCCAACCTGTTGCCTGGGACGAAATCAAGTTGACTCAGGAATTAATTGAAGAAGTAAAAACTTCCAAAGCGATTGTTTTCGGATCATTGGCATCGCGTAACCTGACAACCCGGAATACCCTGACTGAGTTGTTAAATAGCGACATTCTTAAAATTATGGATGTCAATCTAAGACCTCCCTTCGATACGAAAGAAATTGTCAAAACGCTACTTTCAAAGTCCGATATTGTGAAACTAAACGACGAGGAGCTAATGACAATTACAGATTGGTATCATATGTCAGGCACGATGGATGAAAGGATTATTTCATTTTCCAGATTATTAAAACTTAAAACGTTAATAGTAACCAAAGGGAAAAATGGGGCATCGGTGCTACACATGAATCAACTATATAGCCACGTGGGTTACAAGGTTATAACTGCCGATTCAGTTGGTACAGGGGATGCTTTTCTTGCAGGCTTTCTTGCTGCACTATTTGACGGGAAGGAGATTTCGCTGGCCTTAAAGGAGGCTTGTGCAATTGGCGCTTTTGTCGCATCGCAACCAGGTGCTACACCATTCTATACAAATGATATTATCCATGACTTTAACTTTTCATGACAAGCACACAAACTAATGAATATCAATTATTTAATCAACAAAAATGTTTAAGATGAAAAAAATGATTACATGCTATCTGCGGAATGTCCTTTGGGGCATCGTATTTCTTTCCTTGCCATTTATGGCTTCGGCACAAGAAATTTCTGTGAAAGGATCTGTAGCAGATGCCTCAAACGGCGAAATGCTTACCGGAGTAACTATCTTGGTAGAAGGTACCACTACTGGTACAATATCCAATGTTGATGGTACTTTCCAAATTAAAGCACCTTCAAAGAATAGTGTTTTAGTTTGTTCTTATCTGGGGTATAATACTCAAAAAATCAATATCCAGGGAAGGAATGAAATCAAAGTACAATTGGTTCAAACTCTGGCACAACTGGATCAGGTGGTTGTAACTGGTTATCAGAGCCAGAAAAAAGCCGACCTAACTGGAGCAGTTTCTGTTGTTTCAATCAAAGAGTTGCAGAAAATGCCGAATAACAACCCTATACAGGCTTTACAAGGTATGGTCCCTGGTATGGTCATAACAACCGACGGGTCACCCAGTGGTAGCAATGTAAATATAAATATTCGTGGTATCGGTTCAATTAACGGGACAAATCCTTTATATGTTATTGATGGGGTCTCAACAACTGCAGGAATGCATGAATTAAATCCTAATGATATTGAATCCATTCAGGTACTTAAAGATGCTTCTGCATCATCTGTTTATGGATCAAGAGCTTCAAATGGTGTAATTATTATTACTACTAAAAAAGCTAAAAAGGGAGCCTTACAGATAAATGCTTCTACTCATGGCGGTTATTCATTCTACAATACAAAAATGAGCGTTTTGGATGCTCAGGGTTATGGGAAAGCCGTTTGGCAGGCGAGTGCAAATGACGGATCACCGTTAGGACATTACCTTGATTACGGTTTTAATACAGGTTATGATAGTAAAGGAAATCCCTTACTTAACAAAATTACTTTACCAGCATATGTCGATACTACAACACAAACAATGAAAACTGCAAATACAGATTGGTTTAAAGAAATCTCACAGGCAGCTATTTCTCAAAATTATGATATATCTGTATTGCATGGAACCGATAAGGGCAATTCAATGTTCTCGCTTGATTATACCGATAATAAAGGGATTGTAAAGACAACTGAATTTAAACGTATTTCAGCACGGTTGAATACCGATTACAAGTTGTTAAATAATAAGTTATTAGTTGGAGAAAATTTCACTTTAAGTACCACTTCTGAAGTTCAGGATCCCGGAGTTCTCAACGCGGCGTTACAAGCTTTACCGATTATTCCAGTGCATACAATTGACGGAATAGGATGGGGAGGCCCATTTGGCGGAATGAACGACCGTCAGAATCCGGCTAGAATTCTTCAGGACAATAAACAGAACCATTACAATTATCTTAGATTGTTTGGGAATGCCTTTGCAGATCTTGAAGTTATTAAAAATCTTCATTTGAAAACGAGTTTAGGCGTTGATTATGGCGATTATTATAAGCGGGATATGCAACTTGCCTATGTTTCAGGATATCTGAACAATCCGATTAATAGTGTTCAAAACAATACATTTCATACTTTAAAATTGACATGGACAAATACGTTGAATTATCAGGTCGAATGGGGTAAAAATGTTTTGGATGCCGTTGCAGGTACTGAAATATACAAAGAAACCTCTGAGAATTTCTGGGCTAAACGACAGGTTTTCGCAAGTCAGGATCCCAATTACATGTACCTGGATGCTGGCACTGGCTTAAAGGACAATGGTGGATCTGCCGTTGAATACAGATTATTATCCTACTTTGGGAAGGTTAATTACGTTTTTGATCAAAAATACCTTGCCTCGGCAACATTTAGATATGACGGTTCATCAAGGTTTGGTGCGAATAATAAATTTGGATTCTTTCCTGCATTTAACCTTGGTTGGAGGCTTAACAAAGAAAATTTCATAAAAGATAATTTCAATTTTCTTTCAGATCTTAAGTTGAGATATGGATGGGGTAGAACCGGTAGTCAGGATTACATTAACGCAACAGCAAGCAAACAACTTTATCAAACCAATTATTCCGGGGGCGATCCTACATGGCGTTCTCCTGATGGAACAGCTTATGATATTTCAGGCTCCAAAACCGGAACCCTTCCGTCAGGTTACCAAATTACCCAGAGAAGTAACGATGATCTAAAATGGGAGGCCACAACACAGTCGAATTTCGGATTAGATTTTGGATTTTTTGAACAGAAAATTTATGGCTCCTTAGATTACTTTACCAAGAAAACTACCGGTATGCTCGTGCAGCCTGCCTACCTTGCTGTGATAGGTGAAGGTGGATATCGCTGGCTCAACGGTGCAACAATGGAAAACAAGGGAACTGAATTTGCAATTGGCTATCGCGGTAAAATTGGTTCCGAATTGTCTTTCGACTTTACAGGTAATATAGCAACTTACAGAAACAAAATAACCTCTCTCCCTTCATCTGTTGTGAATACTTATGGTGGAAATGGAACAACAGATAATATATTGGGACATCCATGGGGATCAGGATATGGCTATGTGGCTGATGGATTGTTTAAAACCAGGGACGAAGTTGCTAATTCAGCTGATCAATTAGGAAAAGGACTGGGCAGAATCCGTTACAAAGATCTTACAGGTGACGGTATTATAGATTCAAGAGATCAAACATGGATTCTTAATCCTACACCTGATTTTACTTATGGCCTTAATTTGAATTTCGAATATAAAGGATTTGATCTGACAATTTTCTTCCAGGGTGTTGGTCATATTGATGAGAATGTATATGGAGTCAAATCTATGACTGATTTCTGGAGTATTAACGAAACAGGTTCGAATAAGGGTACCCGTTTAATGGAAGCATGGAGTCCTACCAATTCAAATTCATCAATTCCTGCTTTGACTAGCACTGACCGAAACAATGAAACCAGGTTCTCAACCTATTTTATTGAAAATGGTTCATATGCCAAATTACGTAACCTGCAGATTGGGTATACTGTTCCAAAGATTCTTACAAGCAAAATCTCGCTAAGCAATCTCTATGTTTATGTAAGCGGTCAAAATCTCCTTACTATAAAAAGCAAGAGCTTTACCGGAGTTGATCCTGAAACACCAACTTATGGCTATCCAATCCCTACTATGTTAACAGCAGGAATTAAAGTAGCCTTTTAGTTAAACAGGTTAATTTTAAAATCTCATTAAGTTAAAAATAAAGATTATGAAAAATATAATATTACTCATCTTTACCCTTGCAGTATTA
>CANJNY010000207.1 GCA_947475715.1 Prolixibacteraceae bacterium | reverse complement strand
TGTCGGCCATGTTACCAACCTATTTCTGGTTCCAGTGGAAGGAGCTAACCCAGATCGGAACACAGATGGGTCTTACACTCGATGAGAGTCAAGAATCGGTTAGTCAAACGCTGACATCCGCCATCCATCTTCTATTCGAATCGGGACTCCCCGCTGAGCAGGTAATGGATTTAATTCCGGTAAAACCGATCGCCGAAAACCAGACGCAGGTTTGCGAGATCTATCAATCCAAACTACTATCCTTGTATGAAAGAATTAAACCTTAAAAATCTGTGGAAAAATTCAACCGGAAAAATCATTGGGAACAGATCTATCAGACTAAGCAGCCAGGCGAAGTTAGCTGGTTCCAACCCACACCCGATACCTCGCTGAAATTTATAGAGCAGTTCTCCATTCCACTGGATGCCAAAATAATCGATGTCGGCGGTGGTGATAGTCTGTTGGTTGACCATTTACTTGACAAGGGTTTTACGGATATCACCGTTCTGGACATTTCCGAATCGGCACTCGAACGTGCAAAACTAAGACTAGGAGCGAGGGCACTTAAAGTTAAATGGATTATTGCGGATGCCGCCACATTTATTCCTGCTGAAAAATACGATTTCTGGCATGACAGGGCCGCCTTTCACTTTCTCACCCGGGAAGAAGAGATTGTTTACTACATCAATACCGTACAGCAAAATATTAAACCGACGGGGATTTTAGTCATTGGAACCTTTTCGGAACAGGGGCCTAAAAAATGCAGCGGAATAGAGATCAAACAGTATTCCGAAACCTCAATGACCGAACGGTTAAAGGATTTTTTCGAGAAGATAGCGTGCATAACCGTTGAACACAAGACCCCTTTTGATACGATTCAGCAATTTGTATTTTGCAGTTTCAGACGACCTATTTAAATACACCGGAAAATATTTGGAGATGATTTTAATGTTTATAAAATTGTAACCACTAATTATCTGAAAATTTTGTCCTGGACCAATCTTTAAGCTCAAATTGCATATAATCTCTTTTGGTAAGCTGTTGAGATTCTCAGATCTGTCAAAACATTTGTTCGAGACGAATCCCTTAAAACTTTCGGTTCAACGCGTTTGATTTGGATTCATAGCAAATTACAAGAATGGAAAAACATATGATCGAAGTGAAAATGAATCCTAAAATACTCCAAACGAATCGTATCATAATAAAACCCTCCCATAATTTTCATTTTTGAAGAATTTTCCGTAAATTTCATTTTTCAACTATCAGAAATTCACCAGCATAAATTCACAATGGAAAAATTAATTATCCCCTCAATTTTATCTGTGAGCGATGTGATCCCGCTATGTGATCGAATATTAAAAACGACCCAACCACTGACCGAAAGCGACAACCGGGTAAAAGAGCTTCACGCCAGATTATCTGTGGTTTATGATCGCCTTGTAAAAAATCAGAAAAATACCAATAAGAGCAGCTTAACCGAAGAACTGATCCGATTGGATAAGCGGCGTGCACGTGCATTTATTGGATTACGCGATATTTTGCATGGAATGTCGGTTTCGTTATGCGATGATTACAACAACAAAGCATCCAAACTATATACGATCATAGATAAATATGGAACCCAGCTGTACAAATTTGGATATCAGGCAGAAACAGCTATGTTAACCTCACTGTTTGCCGATTTCGATCTTACAGAAAACAGATTAATCCTGACCGACCTTAACATTGTCCCATTTTACGAATCATTGGAAACGGCACAGAAGGATTTCAATCTGGTCAGCGAACAAAAGGCTGCAGAGCTAACAGACCATACCAATAACACTGAGGCTGCAACTGATATACTGGAAAAACTTTTCCCCGAATTAACCCGGCTTGTTGCGATGATTTCGCTCTATTATCATCTCGATCCTCCAAAATACGGACTGATATACAACCAGATGGTTACCTACATTACAGAAACAAATACAGTTGCCAGGCAGCGGAAATCGAGGAGGGAAAATAGTGAGGAAAATATAGAAAAAGGGATTACAGGATCTTAAATAAATCAGGATTTTACCTGCTATCCCAAACGAAAAGAATAATTACTAAATCAGGTTCTATTTGGTAGAAAATCTTAAAACTCCCTTTGATCAATAATCTTATACCTTCCTGATTTGTGCGAATACCAATAAAAGGTCGTTTTGAGATTAAACATATTAAATCAAGTACCTCGTGTGACAACTTCCTGGAATAAGTTTTTGAACCATTTCTTTCAATATAGAATTCCAGAATTTTTGTAAAAATCCTATGCCCATTTTTTGACCAGACTACTCTTCGAGCCATTCTCTATTTCGTAAAACAACCTCTTTATTTGAGATTATATTTCCAGAAATATAATCTGCCTGACTATCCTGAATAAAAGATTCCTCTAAATCAGTGAGTTTATAGAGCTCAACGTCCTTTTCGTTATCCAGAAGTTGATTCAGATAATTAAGAAGAAGCTCATCGCGTGAATTAAGGACTTTTTCAATAATGTTATTTTGTAACTCTTTAGTTGTCATCGCTAAAGGTATATCTCCAACAAATATACAAAACTGGAATAAGAATTAAATTTAAAAATAAAAATAAATTCATGGCGTAATTATACGTCGTATAAATATTTGACGTATTTTTACGCCATAATTAAATATAATAAAAATGGTTGTATCCAAAACAGAGCTTTTCGATGAAGTGCTTCAGGAGCGGGCGATCTTATTCAAGGCTTTAGCCCATCCGGCAAGGCTTCAGATTCTGCAATTTCTGGCAGAGACTAAAACATGCATTTCGGGCGATATTACAGAAGTATTGCCGTTAAGCCGCACAACAGTTAACCAGCATTTGAAAGAATTGAAGGATGCCGGATTGATCCAGGGACATGTCACGGGAGTGAATATGAATTACTGTCTTGATTACAGCAAAGTAAAAGAGATGAAAGAGATCTTGTCGGGGTTTCTGAATGAAATTGAGATACCTGAGAACTTTTGTTGTAAATGAATTAATTCGGCAATGTGTTGATGTGACAATTCGGCAATTGTCACATCAACGAATTATCGAATTAACAATTATCGAATTGCCGAATTGTCACATTATCAAATTATCCCATGAAAATCTTAATCCTTTGTACCGGAAACAGTTGTCGCAGCCAGATGGCGCACGGCTTTTTACAATCGTTTGATCCAACTATTACCGTCTGCTCGGCAGGCACCGAGGCCTCTGGCAAGTTAAATCAAAAAGCAGTCGTGGTAATGCAGGAGGCTGGCATCGATATCAGTCACCACACTTCAGACTCTGTTGAGATTTATCTGGGTGAAGCGTGGGATTACGTGATCACCGTTTGCGGCGGGGCAAATGAGAGTTGCCCTGCATTTTTAGGGAAAGTTGAACACCGGTTACATATGGGTTTTGATGACCCTTCACATGTGACAGGATCAGAAGAATTTATCCGAAGTGAATTTTTAAGGGTAAGAGACGAAATCAAGGATCAATTTTTTGAGTTTTATTTAAAAAATATTAAGAATTAGAAAATTACAACCATGAAAGCAGAAGATCTAAAACTCATTGTCAAGGAAAAATACGGCGAGATTGCCAATCAAAGTAAACTTTTCAACCAATCTTCCTGTTGCGGCAGCACCAGTAGTTGTGGAGAGGTAGATTATACCATTTTCAGTGATGATTATACCGGGCAGACAGGTTATAATCCTGATGCCGATTTAGGTTTAGGTTGCGGTATCCCGACCAATTTTGCTGCAATAAACAAGGGTGATCATGTCCTGGATTTGGGCAGCGGTGCAGGAAATGATTGCTTCGTAGCCCGCGCCCTGGTCGGTGAAGGAGGGAAAGTTACAGGATTGGATTTCACCGATGCAATGATTACAAAAGCAAATGAAAATAACCGAAAACTCGGCTTTACAAATGTCGATTTTGTGAAAGGGGATATCGAAGAGATGCCTCTGCCGGATGACACCTTTGATGTTATCGTTTCGAACTGCGTATTAAATCTGGTGCCGGACAAAAACAAGGCCTTCCGACAAATGTGGAGGGTACTAAAACCGGGTGGTCATTTCTGTGTCTCTGACGTTGTGATTAAAGGTGAATTACCAGAGCCGTTGCGTAAAGATGCCGAAATGTATGCGGGGTGTGTTTCAGGTGCTATAAAGATGGATCAATATCTGGATATAATAAGCAGAGAGGGCTTCAGCGACATATCAATTCATAAGCAGAAAGAGATCGACATTCCTGCCGATGTTTTAGCCAACTATCTCACAACTGAAGAGATTTATAGTTTTCAAAACGGAGGTACAGGAATTTACAGTATTACCGTATCTGCCACAAAGCAATCCTAATCAGGTTTTTTGAATGCTATAAGACCTGGAACATAACAGTCAAATTGCCGAATAGGCTAATTGTGAAATTTTTTAATTACCCAATTTCAACTATGAACACAACAAAGCAACTCTCCTTTTTCGACCGCTACCTTACACTTTGGATATTTCTTGTGATGTTTTCCGGGGTAATCATCGGTTATTTAACACCCGCGATCTCCGGTTTCTGGAATTCTTTGAGTTCAGGAACCACCAATATTCCGATCGCCATCGGCCTTGTTCTGATGATGTATCCACCATTGGCCAAAGTAAAATATGAGAAATTACCCTTAGTTTTCAAAAATCTTAAGCTACTGACCTTGTCGCTTACTCAGAACTGGATTATTGGTCCTATGGTTATGTTTTTACTCGCTATTCTATTCCTGCATAATTATCCGGGGCTGATGATCGGTGTTATTCTTGTGGGATTGGCACGATGTATCGCAATGGTTCTGGTTTGGAATGATCTGGCAAAAGGAGATACTGAGCTGGCCGCGGGATTGGTAGCATTTAATGCCATCTTTCAGGTATTTTTGTATTCTGTTTATGCCTGGGTTTTTATTACGATACTTCCACCCATGTTTGGATTAAAAGGGGCAGTGGTTGATGTTTCAATTTCAGAAATAGCTATTACCGTTTTGATTTATCTGGGAATCCCATTTGCCGCAGGATTAATATCCAATTATATTTTAAGAAGCTGGAAAGGAAGTGATTGGTATTTCTCGAAATTCATTCCTGAAATTTCATTGTTAACCCCTGCTGCGTTATTGTTCACGATATTTGTGATGTTCTCTTTAAAGGGTGAAAAAATTATCGGATTGCCAATGGATGTAATCCGGGTCGCGATTCCCTACACCATATATTTTGCAATAATGTTTTTCTCTACATTTTTCATATCCAAATGGATGGGCGAAGGTTACGAAAAATCGACAACGATGGCTTTCACCGCGGGAAGCAATGACTTCGAGCTGGCTATTGCCGTTGCTATTGCGGTTTTTGGCATTAATTCACAGGCAGCTTTCGCAACAGTTATCGGTCCGCTGGTGGAAGTCCCTGTGATGGTGGCTCTGGTGAATGTGGCGTTTTATTTCAAACGGAAGTATTTTGATTCAGAAACAACCAGGAATTAAGAATATTTAGATGTCGTTTTACAATTAAATCTACAGGTCGAAAAAAATTCTTTTCGCCACAAAATCTCGAAGACACCAAAAAAGGACAAAAATATACGTTTACATAACAAGAATAATTTGTTGTCGTATTTGTTTCCTTCTTTAAGGAACCTCCCCTAACCCCTCAAAAGGAGGGGGATGGAAGAAGCGGATGGTTGTAACCTCCTGGATTTCTCTCATATTTCAACCAGAGGTCTTCCCTTTGGGGCGATTTAGAGGGGTCAAAAGCAGAAATTTTAAATGCGACATTATATCCTGCCTATTGCTTAATGTATTTGAGTCAAATTTAGTGTTTTCGTGATTTGGTGCCATTTTTTTATTTTTTCAACAAATCCAGCACGCCATTAATAAACGTCAACGGATGGATGGGATTCCCGGGGACGTAAAGATCGATGGTGTACTTTGACAAAAACTCACGGTTTAGGGTCGGGCTATCGGCAAAAATACCCCCGCTGATGGCATCAGTTCCTGCCAGGATAATGATTTTAGGATCAGGAATCGCACGATAACACCGCTCCAAGGGTTCAGCCATATTTGCCGTAATTGGCCCGGTGATTACAATCCCATCGGCATGTCGAGGTGAGGCAACAAAATCGATCCCAAATCGGCTAATATCGAATTGAACATTATTTGAAGCATTTAGCTCCAATTCACAACTGTTGTCCCCCCCGGCTGAAACATGGCGAAGCTTTAGCGACCGTCCGAATAATTTATGAATTTCGGCACGGACAAGTTCAGGATTGAGTGTTATTGGGCTATCCTCGCCCTCTCTTATGATCAGCCGTTCCCTGTCATTAGTTGAGAGTTTATATTCCTTCGTAAAAGAGATCTTTTGAGGAAACTGAATCGCACATTCCCCGCAAAAGGTACACTTTCCTAAATCAATACGAATTGGAGAAGCGGCAATTGCGCCGGTTGGACAAAGATCTGCCAACTGAAATTCATCCACCAGATCCGTAGTTATTACAGGTCGACCTCTGAAAATACCAGGCACATTTGCTTTGGTTACATCGGGAATATATTGCTTTCCCTGATGCCATAATATCTTAAGATTATCAAACATAGCTTTTAAATTTGCTTATAAATCGTGACCACAATAGGACAAATTAAAACTCTTATTGCAGATTGGGAAATCGGAAATGTCATTATTCCTCACCGCCTGAGCCAAAGCCATCCAGTTATGATACGATGGATCTTTAATCTTATAAATCAATAGGCTACCCATGCTGTCAGTTATCGCGCAATGGCAGATCTCACCACGCCAACCTTCAACCAGAGAAATAATAAACTGCTCATGGAGTGGTTTAAGATCGAATTTCTCAGGCAGCTTAAAACCGGGCAGATTTTTCAGTAATTCTTTAATATAGCCGATCGATTGGCTCACCTCAGTTTTTCTGATTTGCACGCGTGAATAGACATCGCCATGACGTTTGATGACCGGTTGATGCTCAATTTCTTTATACAGATTATGGGGATGAGACAGGCGAATATCCCGATTCAAGCCACTCA
>CANJNY010000206.1 GCA_947475715.1 Prolixibacteraceae bacterium | reverse complement strand
TTGCAATAATCAGGCTGCGGAGCAGCCAAATCTTTGTAGAAATATCTAAACAATAAGAAATTAAGCCACGTCGTGGCGGAATCTTTGTATGATGTTTATTTATTGATGATTATAATGATCATTTAATTTTTAACCGGACACCAATGATTGATTATATGAATTGGTTGAGTCATCAAAAACAATTTCAATCATTCATTTTAAAACGCCGATCCTCCGTTCCGGAAAGGCAATCACTTCACTTGAGAATATGTTTGTAATAAATTCCATATAACGGCAAATTTATCATCCAGTTCTCTTTTTTATAGGGAGTCAGAGATGTCCTAATGGCTAAATCGGGTTTGAATTTTTCGCAAAACAATCTGAAACTTTTTGAGCGGAGATTCATTTCTGATTTCACTTCTATTGGGATAACTTCCCCTTCATCCTGAATGACGAAATCGACTTCCGAGGTGCTTCGTTCATTCGTCCAGTATCCTATATATCGCTCCTTTCCAATACAAAGTTGTTGCATGACATATTGCTCGGTTAAAGCCCCTTTAAATTCAGTAAAAACAGCATCCCCTTCAATTATTGTCCGAATATTCAATCCTGCCATAGCTCCAAGTAATCCAACATCATTCAGAAAGAGTTTAAAGACCGATAAATCCTGGTAGGCAATGAGTGGTAAATTAGGTTTTGAAATCCGATAACTTTTCAATAGTAAACCGCAATCAACCAACCATTGGATAGCCAGTTCAAAATCTTTTGCCCGTGCTCCTTCACGTATTACTCCAAAAATAAATTTCTTGTTTTCTTTGGCTAACTGTGCAGGGATACTTTGCCAAACCATCCGAATACGGGGAACTATTTCTGATGGGGCATGTTTTGAAAAATCACCTTCGTAAGAGTTTAAGATCTGTAACTGCGTTTTGCGAACCAAATCCCAATCCCTTGTTTCAGAAAACAGCCTTACCACTTCAGGCATTCCACCTAAATAGAAATAATAGCGCAGGTATTCTGTAAGTTTGTTATGAAAAATAGATATAACTTCCCAGTCTCCTTTTATAATAATTTCAGCCAATCCATCTTCTTTAATTGCACTTAAAAATTCAGTAAACGACATTGGGCGAAGATCCAGGAAATCTACCTTTCCAACAGGAAAAGAGATATTTTTGTGCAATCCCATACCAAGCAATGAACCGGCTGCAACAATGAAATATTGAGAACCATTTTCATTGAAATATTTAAGCGAAGTAATACCTTTTTCTGCTGACTGAATCTCATCAAAGATGATCAATGTATCGTCCGGAGTTATTATCTTTTGAGAATGGATTTGAAGTGTTGTAATGATTCGTTGGATATCAAAATCATTTTTAAACAACGACTGAAGATTTGGTGATTCTTCAAAGTTAACATATACTGTTTTTTTGAAGGCGCTTTCTCCAAATTCCTTTAGCAGCCATGTTTTTCCCGTTTGTCGGGCGCCACATACGATTAAGGGTTTTCTAAATTTACTTTGTTTCCAGCTTATCAGTTCCTCTAATTTATCCCTTTTCATCTTCGAAAAATTTGTTTTTTAATGACAGATGGTATAGCCATTGTGATATTTTTATTTTGGATTGTGATATCCCGACAATGGCTATTTCATATTAATGGTAGTAATATATGTTGTAAATATACACTTTTATCAGGATAAAAGTGTATATTCGACACACATTTATCAGGATAAATAAAGATAAGATTAACAGGAAAAGAATATAAGTGATTTTTTGCGTATCATTGTGGTAATTATTCCCTTCATAACCATAGGTAAACCAACCTCAGGGAATAAAAACTGACTAAGCAGAATGAAACAAGTGATTAATGATGATACTCTTGCTGGTGTCTGGTCGCGCTTTAAAACCGGTGATCAGGAGGCTTTTGCTATCCTGTACAATCAACATATCGACAACCTTTATAGTTATGGCACAAAACTTTGTAACGATGAAGACGCGGTAAAAGATTCCTTGCAGGAGTTGTTTCTGGAACTCTTTCTGAAGCGCGACAAGATCAAAATATCCCAAGAAAATCTGAAGTTTTACCTGGCCCTTGAGTTAAAGCGTAGCCTGCGGGCAAAATTTTCAACGGTATTTTGACACCACCGACAACAACGCCTACTCATTAGGGTATTCCGATGAAATGTGGCACTTTCAGCGACAAAATAGATGAGATGATTACTGAGATTGTCGCTATCGCCCGTGCCCGTGAGACCCCAAAAGGGAATGTGCCCAAAAAGCCTGAATAAGCCCGAGTGTGAAATCGCTAATCAATTAACTTCATGGCTCCGGCTATGTCATCCGGGGCAAAGAGGTTCTGAATTTGTAACTCTATCTTCCAAAATCTACTATTGAGTTTATGGCCCAAGGGTTAATAGTTCAAGGAATAGCTATATAACCTTCAACACCTCACTATTTTTTGTATATTTTTAGTTTCTTAAATGAAGAAGAAGACTTATATTCAATATCCGACCTGAAAGAAAAATATAGTGATAAAGCTGATCTCTTTCAGATTATTAAGAGCGACATATGACCAAATTATTCTATAGGTATTTTTCATAAAGTTTTCGGGCAGTTTCATGTGAATGAGTCCGTCCTTCTTTAAAATCAGCTAACCCTCTGTCAATGGAATCAATCTCCTTGTTTGTTAAGGAAATGGTGCTGGATACTGGATTTAATTGCAGTAAATCTGTATCATCAGTGTTAATTAATAGGAAGATATAATGTCTGATTTCGATTGGTATCTGATTTCTTTATTTTCAAAAATAAAAAAGATGCCACGAAATCACGAAAACGCTAAATTCCACCAAAACTCATCCACCAAATATTTTTTGTGCCTTTTTGTCTGTCAACTGACGGATTGGTGTTTTAGTGGCGAAAAGATCTTTTCTTCAAATTAAGGGATAATACTTTATGCGACATCGTGCGATTATTCTAAACTCTCAATTTCCTGTTCAGACAGCCCGGTTAGTTTTGAAATATCCGAAACAGAGAGACCCATCTTTTTTGCATTTATGGCGATGGCGGACTTTTCTTCTTTGATTTTTTGAATGGAATTTATTTTCTCCTGTTCAATTCCTTTTTCAGTACCATCTTTAATACCTTGTTCCAAACCTTTATCGAATGAATCAGCTTTCAACGTTTTTTCTGTACTGATATAATCCCAGTATCTGTCATAAGTCTCAAGCTCCCCTTTGGTTAAACCACTTTCAAGAATTAATTCAGAGGCCTCCCTGAGTTCGGGAACATCCATAAAATCGGGGGATATGCCCTCCTGCAGATCGCTTATTTCAGACAAAAACCGCAACCACAATACCTGTAATTTCTTGTCTGTAAATTTTTTAGCTTTAAATTTAGGGAGTTCAATAAAAACGAATTCCAATCCCTCCATCACGTCATCACTATCCTGAGTATGGATAATCTGATAATGATGGATGTAAATATCCGGCTTGTCGTCAAAATTCTCGTTGATAATATTCAGGGAGTAAACAGGCTGTAATCCTTTGTATTGAAATCCTCGACCCACCTGCTTGATGTATGCTTTTGAAGCATTAAATAACACCCTGCTTTTGAAACTGTCGGTCCAAATCATCTGCATTTCAACGATAAACTGCTGCCCTTTTTCGTCCATACACCTCACGTCAACAATTGAATTTGCAAACATAGGTATCTCGGGCACTAATTCTGCCGGCAAATATTCGAGTGAAACAATTTTCTTCCCCTCGGCAAGAGGCATCACAGCATTAAGAAAACTCTTCAAAATATGCGGATGTTCACCAAAAACTTTCTTAAAAGTCAAATCATTTTTCGGGTCAAGATAACGCATGTTCCTTTCAAATTTTAATACAAATATACGACATAAATCTTTTGTGCTGTCATCAACATCCTGTTTTGCGATCTGAGATTTCTTAGGCAGCCATCAGGATTCAGTTTTGTGAGCTGATACTTTTTAAGCTACCAGGAAGATATAGTTTTGTAATCTGAAACTTTTTAGGCAGCCAACATGAACCTGGTTTGTAATCAAAAATTTTACAGGTTGTCCTCAAGGTTCAAATTGACAACCTATATTTTTTTGGACCGCCGACTGGAATCAAATAAATTGTTTAAAAAGATTTAGGCTGGCACCAGGGTGCTGTAGGATGGTTTGAGATTTATTTGGCCAGGCGCTTTACATCCTTAGGCGAACTGAAATTTTTCAGGCTGAGAATCACATCCGGTTTGGTCATATTTTATATTTTAGGGAATAAACGGTGAAATTTTGATTCTACCCCTTTGCTAATTCTTTTGGACCAGGCCAGAGTAAATACCTTTATTGGTTTACGCGATTTCGCGAGTTCATTTAGTCATAGCAATGACAAAGCAAAAGCCCTCCACCGTGGCGGATCCGATTTTATTTACAAACAATTCTCAGCATCCTAAATATTTTATATCTTTCGGGTAAAATTGATACCGATGAGAACAATAGAATTAATTAAGGAAATTCAAAACCTTCCGATTCAAAAACGAATATATGTAATTGAAAAAACGATTCAGTCAATACGTAAACAGGAGGATTCAAATCAATTGAGAAAAGCTGCTGATATGCTATATTCTGATTACTTATCTGACAAGGAATTAACTCTATTTACCAATTTGGATTTTGAAAATTTCTATGAAACAAGGTGAGATTTGGTTAATAAATCTTGATCCTGCTATGGGTGCAGAGATTAAGAAGACACGACCCGCAATAATTGTAAGTGATGATTCTTTGGGTAAATTGCCTCTAAAAGTGATTGTTCCCTTGACGGATTGGAAAGATAAATATGTAGTAGCTCCATGGATGGTTCGAATAGAGTCAAATTCTAAAAATGGGTTGAATAAGGTTTCCTCGGCTGATTGCTTTCAAGTTCGTTCGGTATCACAAGAACGATTTGTAAAAAGAATAGGTTCTATTTCAGAAACAATAATAGAGGATATAAAAATTGGATTGTCACGAGTATTATCCATTAAATATTTGTATTGACCAGCTCCACTGAATATGCTGTCGCAGGTATCTCTAGGGGAATTAGCTATTCCCCATTCCAAATTTATTTTTCACTTAATTCAATCAAAAACTGCCCAAAGCCTCCTCCGCTTTTCGGGATTGAGAACCTTCGAATTATTCAAATCAACCATCAGGATGTTGTTTGGTTATCAAAAATCTTTTGTGCTGCCATCAATTTCCGGTTTCGCGATCTGAGATTTCTTAGGCAGCCATCAGGATTCAGTTTTTAAATCAAAAAATTTCCACGTTGTAATTAAGATTCAAATTGGTGAGCTAATTTTTTTCAGAGTATCCGGAAGATTCAAATTGACAACCTATATTTTTTTGGACCGCCGGCGAGATTCAAAATGGTTCCTTAAAAAGACTTAGGCTTGCAGCAGGATGCTGTTTGATGATCTGAACATTTTCTTAATGTCTTCTTCTATTCCAATCAGTAATTCTTCCGCAGTAACGGCACTTGCAAGGTTGGCATCAGGTAATAACCTTTCCTGTCTAGATAAAACAAAGGTTTCCGTTCTACCTCGTTGGATGACCACTGCTTCATCTTTGGCCAGATCGAGGTATTTTTTCAAGTTGTTGCGTAATTCCGCCGAACTAATTACTACCATATTCGTGGGTTTTAATGTACATTATAGTATACAAATATATACAGTTTTTTAAATCTGAATTCAAGAATTTTACACGATGTAATCAATGGAATATGCCCAAAAAACCAAAAGAAGCCCCTGTGTAATTTCGCCAATCAACCCTTCCCTCGGCTATGCCATTCGTTGGAGATTGGCTGGGCAATTGTAATTCCAGTTTCCAAAATCATTTATTGAGTTTGTGAATCTGAAAATAATATTCTGCCATCCACACACAAAATATTTTGGATCAGATGAAAACGTTGTGGAGGAGTAATTATGAAATTTATGACTAAAACAGCTACATTAAGCGAATATATAAAAACCTTATTCCCCATTCCTTGACCTTAGTAGCATCATAATATACCCCCAACTGAAAACCTTATTTACCTTATTCTTTCAATTTTTCCTGATAATATTTCAAGAATTGGTCATACTCTTCGGCAAAACTCACTTTCCGATGGTGATCCGATTGATTTAAATAGCATAAAGCTTTGACGAATTATTATGGACTATACCAGTTACATATTTCTCGATCCTAATGCGATTTTTCTCTGGAATCATAAATTGCCGGCCGGAGGTAGTGAAAACAAAATGTGTATATAAATTATTATATTCTATTCTATCTTCATGGCAATAAGGTATATAAGGTTAAATAGACATTATTTACATCAAAGCTACTAAGGTCTTTGGAGAAAAATAAGGTTTCTCAAAAAAATCAAATTACAGAAAATTTAAATTATTTTTGGGGAAACTCCCAACGATGAACAAACCAATCTTTTTTCTGCTTTTACTGCTTTCGTGTAACCTTTTTGCTCAAAAGAGTCCTGAAAAACTAAGCTATCACCTCATAAAAACTGATCCCCAGGGTAAACTGCTCCCTTGGTACGACAACGATTCCGGCAAATCATACGACCATATTGTCAATATTGTCTGGAAGTTCTGGGATACCATGAGAACCGACCTGAACGGTTTGCCCTATCATATGAATCACCAGGTCTGGAAGAAAGATCATAACGATTCGCGCGGAATCGGGGGAGACCAGATTCCAATGGCCTTATCCTCCTGGAGACTGCTCTATGCCTATTCGGGAGATGAACGGCTGCTAAATAATATGCAGTTTATGACCGACTATTATTTGTCGCACTCGCTTTCCGGCGCAGCATGTAAATGGAAAAATATCCCGTATCCTTATAATATGCTGATATATTCGGGAATCTATGACGGCGATATGGTGATGGGGAAGGGGTATACCCAACCCGATAAAGCCGGTTCTTTCGGTTATGAACTTATTAATATGTATAAGATCACCGAAAAAACGATCTACCTTGATGCTGCTATTGCCATTGCAAATACCTTGTCTGAAAAGATGGTGGCAGGGGATAATGACCATTCGCCACTTCCTTTCAGGGTAAATGCCTTAACCGGT
>CANJNY010000205.1 GCA_947475715.1 Prolixibacteraceae bacterium | reverse complement strand
ATTCAGATTCAATCCCTTCAGGATTTACAGGCAGGGGATTTCGGATTTTAATTCGTTCGTATAACTGTTTACTTTTTGCTTCATAATCCTGATTTTTGTTTACTTTTTCTGTAAATCTATTTCAGGACTAGACACTTTCTATCACCCCGGCGGGGTGTTCCGTGAATAACGCCGGGTGTAACCCGGTGTTGGAGATAACCGCAGTTTGGAAAGGCGGCGCGGTAGAGTGTTAATTGGAAATCCGGCAGGTTTTCGCCGCATGAGCAAAAGTTGAAAAGAGCATGTTTGATCAATAGGTTTATCTAATTGATATCGAAAGCCCGATTTAGCGCTTTTATGAGGTGACGTGCCGTTCCGTCCGAAAAATGGGGACAATCATTTGCGGGCTTTGAAGCGCGGACGGTCTTACTGTCGGTTCCCTCAACCCCGGGTGGCGTTCGCCCGGAAAATTGATTTTTAATCATGATATTATCCGGGGCTCACTTACCCGGGGTTATTTATATTAAGCCCCTTCAGGGCTTTTCGAAATTGAAAATTTGGCTGGATTGGAGTTGACTAATCCTGTTTTTATTTACTTTTTCTGTAAATCTTTTTCAGGACTAGAAATTGTCGTTTCGGCTATCCTCAAAGTTAAAAGTGAATGTTCAAAAGCAAATTTTTCAGGCTTGAAAGTAAAATGTTACTACTCAAAAGCAAATCGTTAATGCTGTGAAGTAAAACGTTTAACCTATTATTTATGTTTTTCAGGCTTTGAAGTGAAAGATTGTTTTATAAAAGCAAAATGGTGAAGCAAAGAAGCAAAACGGTGTATGGAGAAAGTAATTTATTGTACCTTAAAATATAGTTGTGATAGTTCCACAGCGGGTGTTACTATCACAACTGACAGTGGTGTTTGGATTAATTTTTATAGGTAACGAAGCCGATACCGGCGACCTGGTTATATTGTGGTGAATTGGCGCCAAATACTGCCTTGATGTAAAGTTTATCTCCTTTGCCTATTTCTGTAAGGCCTGTTGTAGGGGCGTAGAACTCTGTATTGCGAGCCATACGGCCGTTTGACAGGTCATTTTCTGCTTTTAAGACGACCTTGTTGGCATTATCCATGGCATTGTAATAATCTTTGAGTGCCGTTATGGTTAAATCGGGCTCATTTGGAATATATTCCGGAATTAATTCGAGCTGACTGATCAGTTTTTCGAAATTAGAGAGCCGTTCGTTATAGCTCATCTGTGAAATAGAGATCTGAACCGGTACTTCGGTAACTTCTGCGGGTGTCTGGAGTGGTAATTTTTTCCCTGCCCTGGCACCTCTAAGTTTACGAATAATGGCCAGGATCTCCTGATCCATTACATCGGTAGTCTGGGAGGATTTTAGAAAATTGAAAATGCGATTTACCAGTTTTAGCATCGGTTTATAAATAACTGTGCGCCGTTCGATGGCTACGCGGTAAGCAGAAAAGGCTGTATTCATCATTATGATCGACGAATGGGCAGATGCGGACTTGGCCTCAAGGGCAGGAGTTTTGAATAGCGGATTGGCAGGGTTGTACATATCGCCATATCCTTTAATTACACTGATCAGCTGATCAAATTTTTTAAGATTGCCAGAATGGCTGGCTTCAGAATTACTCATCATTGATTTTTTTTAAATTAGTAAATCAAAAAACAATAAGAATTATCCTAATTTACGACAAATCATTGAAAAAAAGTAATTTTTAAGCTTTTTTATTTGGTTTTTAGAATACCATTGCTCAAGCTCACCTTTGTATGGAAATAGTTGGGTTCATTTCTTCATTTTCCCGCTACCCAAATGCCAATGACCACTAAAGTATTTTTCGGCTACGCAACGAGGGCAGATATGGCTTCGCTCCGCTGTTATTTCCTCCCGTTTTAGCTATTTTTTGATTGACGTGCCGTTCCGTCCGATTCGGGTGCAGCACCACTGCCTTGTTACGATCGCGGACGGTGTTCGTGCGTTTTCGTTATCCCGGGGTGGCGCAATGCCGAAATTTTTGTTGAATTCATTGGATTAGTAACCGGCATTGCTTACCCCGGGTTATTAATATATCATCCCTTCTGGATTTCCCAACAGGACAAACTTCATAATCCTGTTTTTAGAATACTATTTCTGTAAACTGATTTCAGGACCAGACACATTACATTTGTTAAATTTTATCAAGGCCATATTCTGCCGCCGACTTATTAAACTGGACGGCACACCAACGATATTTGTCAAATGCAGTTGGAATCTGAAGCCCTTTTTCAATAATTTCTCTTAGTTTTGAGTAATGTGCTGCAGCGTCTGTGCTTCCCGGGTAATCCTGATAATCTGAGAAATAATCCAGGTAATAGATTCCAGGTATTAATTCTTTACAATTCTTTATTCCAGATGCTGTACCCAAGACTTCAGAACCTTTATTTGGTGGATATTGGAAGTACCTGACACTATCGAGCAACTCACTTTCAAAGGTTATAATTGGCAATTGGGAATTTGATTCAGCCAACCAGGCTTTAATATAGGTGTCACTGATATGCGGATTATTAATGCTAAAGAGATTCCCGACTTTAATTGCTCCGCTGCACAAAAAACCATTGCCTATTAATCGATGAACAGCAAGAGAGCAGTCTTTAAGCATCCTGTAAATACCGCTTTCATCCTGAATTTTCCTCGATACTACCAGACTATTAGAAATTTGAATCAGTTCGGTTGCTGCAATTGATATATTGTTTGACTCAAGTTCAGAATAATTACCAGATAGACTGAAAAAATCTTTTAATTCATTTATTGACTCCAAAATCCTGCCGGATTCCGCGCCATCGGCAATACTCTTGTCAATAGCGTTATTAAGTCCTAAAATTTCTATAAATGCAACTATTGTTGTTTCGTATCCCATTGTTTGAATATTTTTAATTACTCAGTTAGAAAAATCGATTTAACTTTTAGAATCTTTAAAATTCCGTGTTTTAACGCACACCTGAATATTTGTTCACACTCTTTACTCTATCGCTGCACGCCCTTTTTGTCCATTCTCCTCTTTGTCTTCTCTTTCTATCTCAGCTCACCCGGCCTCTTAGGCAAATCTTTAAAAACGCTATAAACTAAATCGCTTTGAGGAGAGATAATTGTCCAGGCAGTAAGTAAAATTAACAAAAAGTCTGTAGTAAATGAAAGTTTTTTTTGATACCAGTGTTCAAGTTCCCCCTTGTATGGTGAGATATGTACCCGATAGTACTCCTCCAGCGGCATGGTGGTCCTGGTGAGTAGTTCCTCCTCATCTCTAAAGACGATGGAGCCGATACCCGTAAGGCCCGGTTTTACATTATAGATCACAGCCTTTACATGTTCAGGGTAGGGGGAGAAGGTGTTATCGACCAGGGGTCTGGAACCGATGATGCTCATATTCCCGATCAGGATATTAATCAGCTGGGGCAGTTCGTTGATTTTTGTCTTTCGGAGCCCTCCCCATGGGTAAGATACGCGGATCTTTTCGGACGGTATGCAATCCACCGGCCATACTCGGACTGTTTTTGGTCATGGTGGCAAACTTCCCACCATAAAAATTCAGAGTTTTAACCTATTCTTTTATTCCAATAGTTATAATCGCATATTCCCTAAACTCCTGAGAGATTAGGATACAATTTTGCAGTTCGTCTTTTGATAGATAAATTGTAGTATCCGGATATCTAATCTGAACGCTAAAGCCATTCAAATAGATTAATTTTGCAGCACCTAAATCATGATCTGCTTTATCAATCCATTCCTTAACTGTTTTATCAACCTCTCTCATATAATACCTTTGAAGTCCTTATAGCGGAGTTCAAGAAAGAGTTTTTCACCTTCTTTTCCTCTTCAAATTCTTTGTTTGTATAGACAAGTATATCCATTGGAACCATCGAGCCAATCAACCATTTTTGAATATCAAAACTTCTTTTGTATTTTGGAAGATCACTATCTTTGATAATCAATAAGTCTAAATCACTGTCGTTATTGGGATTTCCTACTGCATACGAACCAAATAATATGATCTTATCAGGATTGAATTTATTGGCAATCCTGTTTACAATATCATTTATTTTAGAGGTTTCGATCATTTTTTAATTTTAAATAATATGCAAGTTAATACTATTTAACCAATTTTCTTTATGCTTAGGTTTTAACGGTTAAAAATTACGTTATCAGACAGCGGCATTACAAATAAATGCAAGGTTTCATCTGTCTAAAATTTGTTTTTTAAAGGCCAGATGGAACTCGCCATGTTAGTCATACGCTTGTGTGAGCGAATTTTGCTCATGGCTCGTTTCATTCCGTCATTCTTCATTCATTAATTCTTTCATTTGATTTGCCATCCTTTGGGGGTGAAACAATATCCAATCCAAATGTTGGTATCAATTATGACTTTAAATGATTTGTTTACCTTCTTCATACCTTTGTTTCCTTACAGATTCAACTTCTTTGGTTATTTCCTCAAAGGACAACTCATCAGTTTGGGTTGACGTTAGTAGTTTATTGAAGCGTTTTAGGAATAAGGATTTTAAAACTCAGATGACTTTACACAAATGCTTCGGCTGGGTTTTGATCACTATCCTGAAGTACATTACTTAATTTTCAAATTTTCAAATTGGTACATAAGCAAATTGGCTCTCGCCCCTTCGCCCCTTCTCTCCCTCTCTTAGTCTCTCCTTCTCAACTCCATCGGCCTCTCGGGCAGATCCTTAAACACCTTATATACAAGCTCACTATGCGGTGCGACAATGGCCCAGGCGGTTAGGAAGACCAGCATCAGATCGGTATACGCCGAGAGGTTCTTCTGATACCAGAGTTCAAGTTCCCCCTTGTATGGTGAGATATGCACCCGATAGTACTCCTCAAGCGGCATGGTGGTCCGGGTGAGGAGTTCCTCTTCATCCCTGAATACGATGGAGCCGATACCCGTAAGGCCCGGTTTTACATTATAGATCACAGCCTTTATATGTTCAGGGTAGGGGGCAAAGGTTTTATCGACCAGGGGTCTGGGACCGATGATGCTCATGTCTCCAATGAGGATATTTACAAGTTGAGGTAATTCGTTGATTTTTGTCTTGCGAAGGAATCCCCCCATGGGCATAAGACGGGGATCTTTTTTTGTGGTATGTAAACCACCTGCAAGGTTTGGACTTGCTTTTAACATGGTTGCGAATTTCCAGATATCAAAATACCGATTTTTATATCCGATTCGTTTCTGAAAATAGAAGATATAGTGTTCGCCGGTTAGAAGCAGACCGATACAAACCGGGATTAATAACGGTGAGAGGATAATCAGGGCGATCAGTGCTAATAGTATATCGATGATACGTTTAAAAAAGTATTTATACATTCTATTTTTAAATTGATTAGAATTTCTTAAGTATTCCAGTCACAATTGGTGAAAATAATTTATTTTTAAAGACCAGATGGGAACTTCCTAATCCTGTTTTTAGTTTTCTTTTTCTAAAAACCTTTTTCTGAACTAGACACTCTTAAATTCGGAATAGAATCATTAAATATACTGGGTAAATGCTGAAATAAGCGACATTTGGGTCAATAAAACTGTAATAGAATAAAAAAAGCTAAGGGAACTGGCTTGTAAACATGATGTAATGCAATAAGGCTTCATGTGTGGTCTTGTCACCTCGACCACACAAAACCTTATTTATAATAAGCAATAGTTCTTTCAGTCTTCATTTTGACTTGGTCTACTTTCTACCAATTGTAAACGATACTTTAAAGATTGATGTGTTCTAAACGGTTTTTCAATATTCATTTTTAAATTTGGTAAACTAGACAGATATTCCCATCGACCTTGTTTTTTCTGACCAATTATTGAATTGTCAAATAGAAAATTAATGTGTTTACGCAAATCGCCTTCAGAAGCATTTGTAAATTCTAATTTGTATTTATGCTCAAATTCCGAATTTGTAAAAGTTTCTACTTGAATTGTCTGCAATACAGAAAACAAATTTTCAATTTCAGGAAACTGATTTGACCATTCATCAATTATTTCATTATACACACTTACTGACGCTTCAAAAGCTGCATCATATAATTCCGCAGTTGTGTAAAGTCCAGTTCTATTGGGGGAGTGTTTTTTTCTGATGTTATTAAAGTAAATAATAACATCTCTAGGTCTAAAGAATGAACGTCTCGTAATGTATTTAAATGGTGGTGTCCCTTGTCTAACATAAGAAGCTTCAAACAAAGAGTCACATTTTTTAGATAAATCAAGTTCAAAATCTGCTGGTTTGTATTTTTTTACTCGTTCTAAAAACATTGAGTCTAAAGAATCATTATCCCAAGTAATAACGATTGCACTGTCTTGATACAATTTGTTTTTATCATTAAATCGAAGGGTTTCATAAATATCTGTCCTTAGAAATGGGATTACTTTAAGGTTTTTTTTCAGTGTGTCATCAATGCCAATATTTCTACAAACATTTATTAGATTAATCAAAACTTTACTATACTCGACTATTTCACCACTTAACCAGTTTTCATCTAATTGGTCAAGTATTATTAAGAACTTCTTATCATCGACATTGTTTTTAAATATTGTCTCAAAATATGATAAAAGAGTAAAAGCGTTTGACCTTAATGTGTTTTGCAATTCTTTGCTATCAGCAACATCATCAAATGATACTTCACCAACATTAAGACTTATCTCGTCAAGGTCTAATCCGGGTCCAGCAAGTTTTTTAATTCTAGCAAGTTTTGAAAACAATACTTCCATAATACTTGGGTCTGGATTACCGAAAACCTTTTCAATATATTTTTTAGCCCATTTTAATTCTTTAGAAAGTTTTTCAGAGTTTTTTTCTTTAACCTCTACTAAACGTGCAATAAGCTTTACAAAAAATAAAAAACGCCAACTTTTTTGATATGCACTTAATTCACCTGCAATTGATTCTTTATACAACTTATGTGCTGGCCAAGGATAGTCCTTGAAATTTAATGACACGACTGTATAATTGTTGACTTTTGAAGGGATTGATTTTTCAAGATACTTATAAATAGCAGTTTTCCCTGTTCCTTTTCTACCAAGAAGTAACCAATATTTACTGTTTATTATTTTATCTAACTCAGGTGTCAGTAAAAAATATTCTTGAAGTTCTGTGTCAGTTTCTGCCGAAACTTCAAATTCAGGTAACCATTCTTTAACGTCTGTCATATGCCGCTATTATGTTGTGTCGAACTTACTATCGCTTATAAAACTTATCTATCCACAAATTCGTGGATAGATGGTTATTGTAGATAAAACGGTTGAAGTTGTGCCACCCATTTCGGTTGAAGTTGTGCCAGGCGTTTCGGTCGAAGTTGTGCCACTTTAAGTTGACTAATTCGACTCTGTTTCGCTCGAAGCTGTGCCACTTGTTTCGGTCGAAGTTGTGCCAGAGGCT
>CANJNY010000204.1 GCA_947475715.1 Prolixibacteraceae bacterium | reverse complement strand
GAAAGAGTATGATTTGGTTTTATTTTGATGACTTCACCTGAATCAATCTTAGTATTCCCACAATAATCTTGAAACCAATACCAATTAGAGTTTGGTATTAATGATCCACCATAAAGTCTAAGAGTAACCTGTTCACCAATTTTAACAGGGTAATACTGTGTGTTTGTTTGATTATTAGGATTTATGGCTGAAAGTGAGTTTGGGGCAGAAAGAGCAAGTCGTATAGGGTCAGGTTCAACATATCGACTCACAACTTTGATATCGCTAATAACACCTTCCTGTTTTGGCAAAAATTCAAATTGATCTGCTAAAGTAAGAATATTCGTTTTTTCCTGAGCTAATTCATACGCACTTTGCCTGATATGATAATACTTCATGAGTGTATTACTAAACCCTATTGGGATGCAAAATATCCTGTAATAGTTATTTAGATCTTTACAATCGATGTAAGTATATTTAAAAGAAACATATTTCTCAGAATATTGGAATTTACCCGTCCATTTAAAATCAAAATGACTCTTTAAGTCATCGATACAATCATTGTTTAAAACTAATTTTATTGAAATGGTAATATTTTGGTCAGTATAAATTTCTGTAAAATCGCCACTAAATCCACTCTGCCCATTTAGTAAAAAATAAATGGAACTAAAGAGAAGAAACGATGTGATTTTCAGCCAAGTCATAAGTAAAAAAAGAAGCGTTTTGGAATTTTGAATTTTCGGTTCATTTTGTTTGGCTCAATATATTATATATCAAGTTGAATTATAACAAACCATTCCAGAACAGGATAATCAAACTTCTCAATCAACATTGTTTATCAAGAAACTTGATAGATTTATTATTAATAAGCAAATTTATTAAATAAAACAATCCAAAAAAGAGTTTTTTTTGTATAAATTTTCACTACTTTGCACGACAATAAAAGTAATTAATGCATGAATTCTACATTTCTTAAGTTTTTTGTCTTCCTGTTAACTTGCATCTCTGTTTTTTTTATATTGATTGTTTACAAAATATCGAAAATAAATTATGATTCAGATGTTCAAGAAGAGGTAGTTACAATGACAAATAGTTTTGATATTAAACCTTATCTTAATAGTTTGAAAACTACAAACATTAATGAATCTTTCCCTTTTAACATTTTCATAGATTCACTAGAATTGAGTGATTTAAATTCAATAAAAAATGTAACCGCATTATTAGACTCTTTCGTTCCAAATAACAGGTACGAAAATACCAAAGTAATTGTGAGAGCATTGACAGAAAAATTAGAAGCGAAATTCAATCAAACAGCTCAATTCGAAAATCTTGATACATTATTCAATATTATTCACTGGGCTAACAGATTCCAGAATTATCAATATTTTGATACTGAAAATTCCATTCTTTATACTGTGGTGTATAAACATTGGATTAATTTTGTTGCAAACCGACTTGAGTTATATAATCAAAAATATCCGGAACATAAATTCGATACAAAATTTCAACTTTTAATACACACATGTGCCTCTAAAAAGTTTACACCAGCTGTAAATATGTCAAAACAGGAAAAAGTAGTTTACAATATTTCTCAAAATAAAATAGCCTATTTAATAAACAGATTAATTTTAAATACAAGTCTTCTCCTTAAGTTTTTAATAATTACTTTTATTACAGTGACACTTTTCAGCTATTATATTACAGCTTTACAATTAATCAAATTATTTAAAAAATGAAACTTACATTAGCCTTTATTTTCTTCTTCAATCTTTTCTTTTCTATTAAAACTGAAAAGCCATCTACCATTAGCACTTATGACCCTAATTACGTTGAAATTCGATATGATCAACCATATAAAAATGATTATTACGATTTCATAGTTATGCGGAGGGAAGGTAATAAGGTTAAAGCAAAATATTTTGCGCAAAACTACCTGAATATTGGAAATAAGTACCGAAATTTTGCAAGTGGAAAAAACGTTATTTTATATGCTGCTGCTGGTTATTTAGGAGATGGTTATAATAACTTAAAGAACTTTACAATCGAAAATGGTGTTGTTATTCAAGAGAAGTTAGACAATTCAAAATTCGATGCTCTTGTTATAATCTATGCAACAGGTGGAATAGCGGTCTCAAATTTAAGAAACGGGGATTTGAAACTACAAGGAAGTGGGGCAGACCCTTCCCGAAAATTGGATTTAAGAAACGATGCATTTGACAAGCAGTTCTTCATTGATTGGTGCAAAAAAGAAAGTGCTACGGTTTTTCAAACCCATCTATTGGCATTTAATAATCAATTATCCATCCCGTCAGACGCTGATGTGAAGGCTATCAATAAGGATCCAAGAGAAAGGCGCTTTCTTATTGTTGGAAAGGACAAAGCTGGTATATTAAAACATGTTGTTATTAATAGAAGAGAAACTTCTGGACTTCGAGCAGGTGCAGAAAAATGTTTTGATTACGTTAAAAATTATTTGGGAATTACCGTTTCTTTTATGATAAATCTTGACACTGGCGCACAAAATGTATTTAATGTTTACAACTCAGATGGGACAGTAAATTCAGATATAACAAAGGGAAGTGAATCTTCTGTTGATAAATCATATAATCTCTTGGTATATTATTATGAATAGCTAAAGCACCAATGGGAACTATTGACTTTAAACTTTTCATTTTATTATTGTTCTCGTTTTCACTTTCACTTTCAAATAGTCAGGATATCGTAGCAAACTATCAATTTGAAAATCTAAGTGTAAATGATATAGTAAATAATAATGATGGATTGATATTCGGAGGGGTTTCAACATGTATTGATAGATTTAGAAACCCATGTGGAGCAATTAGGTTTAATGGCGTAGATGGCTTTATACGCATACCCAATTCTAATTCAATATCTGCCATATCACAACAGTTTAGTGTCTCATTCTGGTTTAGAATTGATTCGCTTGATAATAATAACTTATCTATAATCTGCAAAGGGGACAATCCAATTGAAAGTGACAATAGTCCTCAATATCGAATTCAAACTTTTCAAGGTTCCAGCCAAAGCACAATCTCAATAAATACGGACTTTACTGAATATGACACAGATTTTTTAAATCATTTTTTTGTTAAAAACAAATGGAACTTCTATGTAGTTACTTATGATGGTTCAAAAGTAAGGGCCTATTTAAATTCCCATAAAATGTGGGAATTCCCTTACCATAAGACATTTTATCCGAACACCTCACCATTATTTATTGGTAGAGATATTCCAGGGAATGACGAATTCTACAAAGGTGATCTTGATGATCTAAAAGTTTTTAACGCCGCAATAGATGAAATAAAAATTCAGAGTCTTTTTTTAGAAAATAATGGCCAATTCGCACAAGATGAGTTTACTTTGGCGTGTCCACAGAATTTGGTAGTGGCAACAGATTTAAATTCATGCTCTAAGAAAGTAAATTACGCGATACCAACTTTAATTCTAAGATGCGATGCTAATGTAAAATTATCTAGGATAGAAGGACTTCCTCAGGGTGCTTTTTTCCCCCTAGGCAGTTCAAGAGTTACTTATAAGGCAGAAAGTCAATCTGGTTATGTTAAAACTGTTTCTTTCAGGGTAATAGTATTTGATAATGAACCACCAAAATATATTCCAAAAAACGATACAACAATAATCATTGCAAACAATTCGGATAGTATACGAGTTAAATATTCAATTCCATTTTTTTATGATAATTGTTCTATTGCGAATGTTATATTAATAAATGGTACAAGGCCTGACATGCCTTTTACAATCGGTGAAACTTTAATAAAATATCGAGCAGTCGATAAAGCAGGTAATTTTACAGATTGTGCTTTTAAGGTAATTGTCAAAAAAAAATACCATGTGTCACAATCAAGCAAAACCATTGTTAATTATAATGACATCGTAAAAGATAATGATTTTGGAAGATGTGGGGCAGTAGTAGATTTTAAATTAATTGATTTAGAAGATTCAGTTATTTCCATTAATAAACCAGGTAACTTTTTCCAGGTAGGTAAATCAGAAATAACAATTCAAAATCGATTAACAGGGAAAAAATATTTTTTTACAATCACGGTTAGAGATAGAGAAAGCCCGCAGTTTTCCATCCAGAGGGATACTATTTTATATTGTAACGAAAATGAGAATAGAACCATTTACTATTTTAGCTCACCAATGGTTACGGATAATTGTGGAATAGATTCGTTGTTGCTAACCCAAGGGAAACATAGTGGTGATTACTTTGAGTTGGGTACGACCACACTAACATTCAAGGCACTTGATTATTCAGGAAACAGCTCAATTTATTCATATTCAGTTAAAGTTGAAAAAAAGCCACATTTACAACCAATTGTAGATATTTCAGCCGAAAAGAAAGTAGCAACAAGAGAGATAATTACATATAATAAACAGATTCTAAAATTTAACAACCGATTGTTAACTTTAAGAATGTTTGACAATAACGAACAAGATTTCGATACAATTTCTGCATTTTTCAATGGTTACGAAATTGTAAATAAGGAACTACTTACTATAAAAACAAATGGATGTATTGTTCGGACAATTTATTTAAATATTAATGATTCCAATTCCTTGGTTTTCCAAGCCTGGAATATTGGGAAAATTAGCCCAAACACATTAATGGTTCAAATTTTCGAAGGAGATTATTCAGATAGAGTTTCCTCTTTAGATCGCAAAAAACCAATTTATGAAAAAGTAATCAATTCCAAACCAGGTTTCTCTGGTGGACTATTTTTAATATATAAGTAATTCATGTTTCTAAATTTCAAAGTGACCAAATTAATTGCCATATTCATCTTATTGTTTACTTTATTAAGTGGGGTCTTAATAAAACTAGGCAATGAGAATATTAGAAGCAGCAAAACAGCAAACAAAACTAATCTTCAAGATAGCTTACAAATCATTATAGATCAATATTACGAACAAATAAATGCTTCTATCACTAATGCTAAAACATTAACAAATGCGAGATTTTCAAAGGAGGCGAATTTGAAGGAATTGAAGGATAATAAAGAGATCAAAAGATTTAATAAATTAAGGTTAATAACAATTGACTCTATTCTAGATTCATTAAAAAATAAGGGTGTAAAATTGAGTATGTCAAATGTTGATAGTTTACATTTAATTCACGAGGAATTAAAAGGATATTTACTTAATATAGATAGCACCATTGAAAATATTTCGAAAAGGTTAGAAAGGTTGTCATTTACAATTGATGATTTAATAAACATTGATTCAAAAATTACACAAAAAATTTCGAGTCTGCTGTCTAAAATAAATTATTTGGTTAGAAATTATGAAGGGGATCTTCAATTAAAAATTAAAGGAAAAAGAGTCAGTATCTTTATTATGAATATGACGAAACAAAATATCAATTTGCATCTAAATAACAAATTCAGTAGAAACTATTTTTATTTCGATTCTGTTAAATCTTACTTGAATAGTAAAAACCATGCTCCCTTAATGATAACCAATGCTGGAATGTTTAATCCAAGTTATCATCCAGTTGGATTATATATTGAGAATGCCGGGAAAGCATTACAAGAATTGGATACAAGCTTAATATTCACAGGAGATAACTTTTATCTTCATCCCAATGGAGTATTCTATGTTGATACGAATAATATACCTAGCATTTTAACCACAACAAACTTTTCGAGTAAGTATCATCTAGATTATTTATCAATTAAGATGGCAACACAATCCGGACCAATGTTAGTAATAGACAATAAAATTCACCCCAAATTTACTCAGACCTCCATTAATTTTAAAATTCGAAGTGGGGTTGGCGTTATAGACCATCAAAGAGTAGTATTCGCAGTAACATTAGATAAATTTACATTCTACGATTTTGCCGAAACCTTTAAGGACATTTTTGCATGTCAGAATGCGCTATTCCTTGATGGTCAAATTTCAAAAATGTATTTGAAAGGTTATCCTGAGATTGAATATTCAGGCATGTTTGGCCCCATAATATCGATTACAGAAAAATGAAAATATCCATTAGTTTGTTTTTTATTATTGCCTTCTTAAATAGTATATCGCAAGTTGAAACTTATACGAATTATAGGTATCTTGATAATTACTTTAATGCATTTTGTATAAAGATTGATATCTCAACGATAAATAATTTTGATATTCTTCAGAATAAAAGTAAAGAAAATCATGACCATTTTATCAATAACATTATTAAGAAGGATTCCTTTCAATACTTGATTACTGCCAGTATTAGCGATAAAAATTGTCAGCCAGAGGGTTTCTTTGCATTAAATCACAAAGTTGTAAATAAAGTTAATTTTAAAAATGGTAATGGTAATGGTAATTTTTATTTAAAACCAAATGGTGCTTTTTTGGTAACAAGTGATTCTGTAATTATTTGTGAATCTGATCTAATCGCAAATTATAAAGACATACGTTTGGGAATTCAATCTGGGCCTATGCTAGTTTCGAATAATTCCATTATTTCGAACCTCAATCGAAATTCAACAAATAGAAACATAAGGTGTGGAGTTGGAGAATTCAGTGATTCTCTTGGTAACAAATATTTAATTTTTGTTTCCTCATCTAGTGCAGTAACTTTCTATGAATTGGCAAACTTATTTTACGAAAGATTTAAATGCTCAAATGCACTATGTTTAGAAAGCATTAATTCTGGTATGTATTACCCGGGTATACCATTAATTCCAAATCAAAAAAGTGTAATATGTAATTATATTAGATATAAAGAATAAATCTATTAATAACAATCAGAATGTATTTTTTCAAGGGCATTATGTACTAGATTGTGTGAACAGGTATTGAACCTCTATACCTTCTGTAGTGATTTTTTTATAACTGAAATAATTTTCATTAATACAATGTGACAGTATTATAAAAATGATCTTACCCACAGCGGAAAGTATTGCTTTGGAAAAACACCATTGCAAACATTCATCGGCGCTAAGCATTTGCACAAGAAAAAATGATCGATGGATTATTGGAAAAGGTTCCGAATTTTGAATTGTCAAGTCAAACGGAAACAGGCTCTGCTGAGGAGCAACCTGCTATGGTTAATTTTACCTCGGGAATTAATGAAGTGGATGATAAATCGTCCACTACTACCAAACAAAATTTTCTGAACAATGCCTAAGAAAACCTAACCACAAATTTGGCCTGACTCTCAGATTAATTTCTAACCATTACATTTTATCATAAATAAAAAAGCCCTTCCTAATTAGCAAGGGCTTGAAATTAATGTTCGTTATTTTCGAATTAATGTTATAATTCCTTTCTCTTCAAGCTCTTCATCAGGTTTCGATTTCACTTTATATTTAAAGATGAAATAGTATTCTCCTGATGGAGCTTTGGCGAAATTGTTAAACACCTTTCCATTCCAATTGTTCGGATCACTTGGATTCTTACCATCGCCATCTATTTCGCTATGGAACATCTTTTGTCCCCAACGATTATAAAT
>CANJNY010000203.1 GCA_947475715.1 Prolixibacteraceae bacterium | reverse complement strand
TAAAGCTTCATTTTTTGCAGACTGAGCTATAGATGAGGAATCGTTTACAATAACTCCAGAGCCATCAGATGAATACCTAATTTTTGATTGTTTGGTGCCAATTAAGACTTTCTTGCCATCAGCCAGAACCAAAATTGCATTATTTGATACAGGTTCAGCGCTTACTGCAATTTCTCTTTTAAGTTTTGGTGTGGCTATATAAAAAATTGCACTCCCAATCCCTAAAAAAATTAAAAGCGAAGCAGCAACTCTTAAATAGAAGAATCGCACTTTTCTTTTTTGTTCATGAAGAATAATTCTCCAAAGTTCTTCCTGCCTTTGGCGTGGTTGTTGAAATTTTTCCACTTCAAATCTTCGAATTATTTGAACTGCAAGATTGATTTCTTGTTTTTTTTCAGGAAGTATTTCATATAATTCTTTTAACCGGTCTGTCGCACCCGATTCCTTTACGATTTCCCGAAAGTCCTCATCAAGAATAAAATCATCAGTTGAATATAAATGGAAATTTGTCTGGTTCATTGTTTATTCGGTCTATATCCTATATGAGAGAAAAACCGAAAAATCTGGACAGGAAAAATTAATTTATTTTAAGATTCCAATATTTTTGGGGAGAAATAAGCGAATAACAAAATGCTTTCAGTATCAAAACTTAATATTGATTGATGAATATTTCAATCAAGGATATAACCGGCACAAAAATAAGAGGATAATGTTAGCTTGTTTGCCAAGAACTTTCTCAACCTCGGACCTGATTATTTTGATTGATCGATAGGTTGACTTATAGCATGAGTCCACTGAAATATTAAGAGTCAAAGCAATCTCTTCATAAGATATTTCCCTTTCGAACCGCAAAAAAATTATTTCACGCTGCTTATCTGATAACTTTTCAATACAGTGTTGAACAGTTGAATAAAGTTGTTCCTTATTCTCATTTTGCAAAATATCCTGCTCCTGACTTTTAAAATACTCAAAATGTTCTTCAGGAAATTTCTCAGTAAGAATTGATTTTTTTTGTTTATTAACATTCAGAAAAAGCTGTCGTCTGAAAGTACTAAACAAGTAACCATTTAAGTTTCTGACAATCCCGATACTTTTCCTTGTGTCGATAAGATTGATAAACACATCCTGTATGACATCTTCAACCAATTGCCTGTCAAATATATGTCTCTGTCCATAATCAAATAACAAATCATAATATTTAAAGTATATCTGCGACAATGCCTCTAGATTGCCATCAAGAATGAATTTATTCCAGAAATCTATAGGACTTTTGCCATCGGACATCATCAAAGTATAGTTAGTTTAAAATAACATACAAATGTGCTTTTTTTTTTTGAAAAAAGAGTATTAAATATGCATATTTATGGTTAGTAAGTTGATTGATTATCTGCTTTTCGCGAAACACCTATCTTAACATAATTCCTCGATTAATTTCTGAATCGTTTTCCTCACAATCTTTTCTGCCGTTCCGCGCCATTCGGCATGAATTGCGGCTACTACTTTTCGTTCTGGATTATATAGAAGAACATGCACGCAATCTGCAGTTTTTATTGCCATTAAAAAATCGCTGGAGACCACTTTAACGGTTGACCAATGAGTCTGTTTAGGCAAAATTATTCCCGTTGAACATGTAGCGGAGGCTTTTGATTTAAAAAAAGTATTGCCAATGCCTTCCATTCAGATGAGATTCTTAACGGAAGCTTTTTAAATGCAGGTGCGTTAACGCGATATATAAAGGCGAAAGTCCTTCTCGCTGGTGGTTTGTGACCATTTTAACTACTTCGTTTAGCACTTTGTGATTTCCGTTTTCAATTTTCTGTATTAATGATTTTCTTAGTATAGTTTTTAAATTTAGTTAGTTCTCCAAAGTCAAATTTAATTATATTTTCAAATAAACAGTCCACCTGTCGCTGCATCAGATCCGGATTCCGGCTAATACCGGTATGCCGAAAAGCTTTTGACGATCGGCTCGCCATTTGAACCTGATATTGTAAGCCTTAATTCAGCAGTTCTTACACGATCAAATAGCTGAATCCGTTTATGACCTACAGAGCTCCCATCACAAATTTTCTTCCATTGGCCATCTATCACTGCATCAATCTGATAGGCTCGGATACGTTCTCCATGGGCAATCTCCTCTGCAATCTCAACCTGGTTAATCTCTTTCTCCGTTGCAAATTTAAGGGTGATAAGCTTTCCCACTCCATGGGTGGATGCGATCATCGATTTCTTTCGATCTGCCAGTTTCTTGCCAAAATCTTCGAAAATTTTGGCATCATGAGATGGGAAAAGCCCCGAGGTATCAATGGCCATTCCGATCAGAACGTTTGTATTTCTGCCCACCGAGGTATAATACCGGTTTAACAGATCTTCGGTCGAAAATACCTTATCCTGCTCTCCTGCTCTCCAAAGCCATCCTCCATTCCAGGCGCTCTTATTGCGGTTTGGAAAATCGGCCTCTGCGCCCACCCAATATTTCCCGTCAGCATTCCCCGATCCGTCATCGATCACATCCTCCCCTGACCTATTTTTTACCGGATCGATCCTGTTCCAGAAAGGATAAGGTGTTCTTCCGTCTTCATTTTTCACCCAGCGCAAAATTTTGTTCTCACCAATAGGACCATTAAACAGCAGCGCATTGGGCTGATGATCCTTTAAAAGCTGCATCACCCGGTCTTTAATTCCTGTTTTACGATCCGACATAACACCGCCATCAAACCAGATTTCAAATAATTCACCATATTCACTCCACAACTCCTTGAGCTGACCGTAAACAGCCTCATTGAATTTCAACCGGTCTTCATCCGACATCTTCACATATCCGGCCTCATAATAGGTGTTCATATTGGTGTTGTAATAGATTCCGGGTTTGAGACCATATTTTTTGCACGACTTGATGAAGTCTGCCACAATGTCCGCACCACCTCCCCGAACAGGGGTATTCCCGATGTGGTAATCGTGTACCTTTGTTTTCCAGAGACAAAAGCCGGTACCATGTTTAGCTGTCAGCACGGCATATTTGGCTCCAGCTCTCTTGGCCGACAAAATCCACTGGTCTGTATTTATTTTCGAAGGATTAAATGCTGAAAGGGGTGGGAGGGTAGCCTTCTTCTCATAATCAAAAGTCTCAGGGGCAAAAATATTGATATCCAAATGGATGATCACACCAATCTCCATGTCGCTCCATTCAACCTGTCTCGGATTTGGGAGGACATCAGTCGCTGACTGGGCAATAAGTGTTGTACTTATCGCCAATAACAGGTATAAAGCAATTGTATTTTTTTTCATGATCGAACTATCTCCTTTCGTTATAAACTCCAAGTTCTGCTATGGTTGGATTGGCGGTGAAGGTGTCGAAAAGAACCCTGACCTTACTTCCCCAGACCCGGTCGAAACGATGAATTTTCACGGTGTGCTGATTGCTCCCTTCTACAATCGTTTTCCACGTCTGCTGCGCAAAATATTGAATCCGGTATTTCTGAACCCCTTTCATCGCCTCGGTTATTGTAACCATGTTAAATGGTCTTTCGATTCCTAAATCAACGGTATACCATGGCTTCCCGATGTTCTTGTTAGATTCCCAGTGTGAATGAAAATCATCATCATTTCCAAAATCCGAAATTTGCATATCCCAGCTCCACGAAGAATCTGCAGGTTTATGTTTTGCAATATTGGAGGTGATTATGGGAGTCTCACACTCGGCTAATGAGGCAACCGGACCGTTGTTCTTCCAAAGCTTACCGATGTCGCTTAATAATTTGAGGGCATTGTCATCAATCAACCCGAACTGATTGGGGGCAACATTCAATATAAAATTACAATATGCCTTGTTCAATGGGATAATATTATCATTTACAATATAGGCCGCCTCCTTAACCGGACTGGTTGGAAACTCCTTCTTCCAGAACCAGTTTTTATTTACAGGCAAACATGACATAGAGGCCAGCTGATTTCCCTCCTTATCCATCTTTTCACCAGCGTTCTGCTCATACGATTTGATATCGCTGTAAAAGAGTGCTGAAGAGGGATATTTTGAGGCATTTAAGTCCATGATCAGGCAATTGGGCTGCAATGATTTGATCAGCAGATAAATATCTTCAAAGGGGATTTCGTCGTAGCTGATCCTCGCCCAGGGGGATTCCCATCCGTCGATAAAAAGGGCTGTAATCTCGCCGTAGTTGCTGAATAATTCACGAATTTGCTCCTTTACCAACTCCACATGTTTTTGGGTGATATGCCCCGGACGAAGGTAGTGATGCGTGTCCAGAATTGAGTAGTAAAGCATTACCTTCAACCCCTTGGCGCGGAAGGCATTGACATATTCCCTCACAACATCACGTTTAACGGGACTATTCATCACATTGTAATCGGTTGATTTGGTATCCCAGAGACAAAATCCACTGTGATGTTTTGTGGTCAGACATCCGTAACTCATATTCGCAGATTTGGCCGCCTCAGCCCATTGATTACAATCGAGCTTTGTCGGATTGAAAGCAGATGCCGGTGTATTTGGATCGGGCCAGTCGTCAGTCGAAAAGGTGGGTATATTGAAATGGATAAACATCCCGAACCGAAGGTCTGCAAATTCCTGCTGAGCAGTGGTTAACGATTTCTGAGCAAAGCTATTCAGCGACAGAAAAACTACAATCAGGAGAATCAGATATTTTTTCATAAACTTGTTCAGATTTATTTTAATTGAATTTTGCACTTTGCATTTTATATTTTGAATTTTTATTCTCTTTCCTGATAAACCTTCACCCAGTCAACCTCCATCTGAAGAGGAAGTTCTTTGGGGTCAATTGTTCCAGCCCATCCCCCAAGCGCCTGATTCAGGATTATGTAATACGGCTCGTCAAAGGTCCATTGACCCGGTTTGTCTGTTTGAATTTTGGGATACGAAAAGGTGCACTTTCCGTTAAGTGTCAGATCTAACCGGTCGGGATACCATTCGAGGCCAAAGACATTGAATTTTCCAACGTTGTATTTTACTGTAGTTGAATGAGGTGGATTGTCCTTAAAACCCAGTTTTAAGGTATAATGCGAGTGGATGGTCTGATAAATGATACTGTCATGATTTAATTGTTCCATAATATCAATCTCCCCATATAAAGGCTGATCTTTCTCCGGAAGTAGCCAGATCGCGGGCCAGCTCCCTTTTCCTGCACCAAGCTTCGCACGCACCTCAATTTTCCCATATAGAAAGGAGTATTTGCCGCGGGTCTGGATCCCACCCGTTGTATAGTGAGCTGTATCATTCGGATCGGTATTATTCTGAGCCCGCAGAATTAAACTGCCATCCTTAATATAACTATCCTTGTCCGTATTGGTCATATAGCTGTAACACCCACCTGTACGTTTGATAAACGACCATTTCGAGGAATCGGGACTGCCATTTTTATCAAAAGTATCGGCCCACACCAGTTTCCATTTATGAGAGTTTTTAACATTTTTTCCCGGTGAAGCAAGCGAAATCCCCAGAATGGCAAATGAGATCAGGATTAATTTCATAATTCACTAAAGTTAATCAGATTGCAATTTATTTTATATTTCCAATTTCACTATTTCCCTTGCTTAACCGGCGATTTATACAATCCAAGCTCGCTGATCGTCGGATTTAACCGTGATTCCTCAATAACCAATCGGAACTCTTTTGCATTCACGGAAGGAAATCTCACTAACCTTTTATAGCCAACAGTCGTTCCTCGGGCTGCCACATGCCAGCTATCTTCCACATTATATTCCAGTCTGAATTTTTCAATCCGCTGACCAACCGTTATATTTTCCTGCAAACATAACACATCTACAGTTTGCGATTTTGGAAGTACAAGATTAATTGTTCCCGTTTCCTTTTCCCCATTTGTGGTCCAGAAGGTTGTCATTTGATTGTCAAGCATTGTTTTTTCATTTACCCCGTCGGAGCTGATTTTTGCAGTTGAGGCAAAATTAAGTGCATACATTTTATCGAGCAAGGTGCGAAGCCCTTTCATCGCTTTTACATCATTATCATGCAATAAACCCCTTCTGTCGGGGGGGATATTCAACAATAGAACACTATTGTAACCCACTGAACTAAAGTAAATATCGAGTAATTTTTCGGGTGTTTTCACTTCGTTGTCCTGTGTTGAGTGGTAAAACCACCCCGGTCGTATCGAGACATCCGTTTCGGCAGGGTACCAGATCAGCCCTTTGGCATCCTTTATTTTTGCCCGGCTTCCAAGATCCTGAATTTGATAATCGAGAGTCGGGGCAATGCTCACGTTTGACTGCGAAGCCTCCGAAATCCTGGCCTGATCTGCAGCACTCAGTGGAAGTACACTCCATTCCGATTCCCGACCATAACCGCTCTCAGTTCCTACCCAGCGGATATCCGGACCAACAATGGCAATAAGTGCCTGTGGTGCCAGTTTGTGGATGCAATCATAATATGCTGACCAGTTATAAACCTGCTTTTTGCCGTTCGGACCTTCGCCGCACGCCCCGTCAAACCAAACTTCATCAACCTTACCATAATTGGTGAGCAGTTCAGTAAGCATATTAATAAATATCCCGTCGTATTTCGGTGAGTCACCATAGTGGGGATTATTCCGGTCCCAGGGGGAGAGATAGACGCCAAAACCAACGCCCAGTTGATGGCAGGCATCGGAGACTTCCTTAACCACATCCCCTTTTCCACCTTTCCAGTCACTGTTTTTAACCGAATGGTCGGTATATTTCGTGGGCCAGAGGCAAAATCCATCGTGGTGCTTGGCTGTAATGATTACCTGCTTAAAGCCGGCATCCTTGCAAGCTTGTACCCATTGCCGGGCATCGAGTTCCGAAGGGTTAAACACCTTAGGATTTTCAGTACCCTCGCCCCACTCCCGGTCGGTAAAGGTGTTTACACCGAAATGAAAGAACGCGGTCATCTCCAGCTGCTGCCAGCGCAATTGCTCTTTTGAGGGGGCAATATTAGCCGCAAGACGGATGATATCAGCCTCCGTTGCACCAGGCTTGACCGGACTGTAGTTTTTACGAACTTGTGCACCACCTGTGAATGCGCAAATGAGGAGCGAAATGGTTAAAAGGGAGCGTATTTTCATTATCATGAATTTTTATCGTGATTATTTTTTGAAGATAGTATTATAATTTCAGCCTTTTTTTGAGAGCAATCAATAATTCAGCGTCTTTCTCCCTCATCTTCCCCTCCCTGTTCGGGGGACAATTTAGAATTAAAATATTCTCCTGGGCAGTTGCAATCTTATACAATTTTTCGAGTTCATCAACCGACTTATAGGTTGTGTCGGTTGTATTGTAAAACCATCGCTGACTCATGCAAACGGTACTTTCCCAAGGCATGTAATACCATTTTCCATCATGCGAAAAGATTTTAGGATCGGGATTGGCAGGAAAATAGGGATCTCCCAGACGAAAATCGGAAGGGAAATATCGGATAGGATACCCATCCTTTTGGTCCTGAGGTAGAACCATGTGCT
>CANJNY010000202.1 GCA_947475715.1 Prolixibacteraceae bacterium | reverse complement strand
CTGCCGTCGGGTGATAAAGGAAAGATTCTTCGCTGCGCTCAGAATGACATTAAGTTAGCTGTATGAGAGGGTAAGGGGGATGGAAGTGGCCGAGCCACTTCCATCCCCCTTACCCTTAATTTAAACATTTGTCATTCTGAGCGAAACGAAGTGTAGCGAAGAATCTATTAGTGTTGAGTGCAATTTCCCGAGACTATATTGCATTATAAATATGCAACAACAGCCCCGAAGTGGGCTGAATATTGAGTAAGATATTAATATATAGCCTTATAAAGGATTTTTCTGATTCTTTATCTTACACTTATTTCAATATTGTTTACTTCATCTTTCTAACCAAACCATGGTTATAAGGCAGTATGATTTTGCCCTTTTCCCAAATTATTCAACCCACTTCGGGGTTGATTTAAAGCATGCACTATTCGTAATCCCCCAGTTCCGCAAGCTACACTGGGGGTCATTAAAATTTAACTCCTGACGGAGTTTTCAAACGAAAGATCTAGGCATTCGTTTTAATTCACATTCTCCAGCCACTTCAGCACACTTTTCAGATTGATATATTTCTCCACCAAATACTTAGGTACATCGTAATAATGGTTCGAATATTCAAAGGCGATATAGGAATCTTTTATCGAGGAAATTTATTATTTTTTTATCCAATGTCCAAAGCAATCCGTTAGTTTCAATCGTTGTGTATATGAGACAAGCATCGATTAAACCAATTCCCTTTGAGTCAAGTTTATTCTCAAATGAAAATTGGCCTGCTTTTTCAAATAGATCTTTAATTTCTATTTTTGGCACAAATTGAAGATAGGTCTTGAGATAATTCAGTTCTTTTTGATTGAATGCACCCTGCAGAATTTCCCCGATTACAGGATCAATTATCTTAATACCCAAAATCTCCAAATAGGTCTGAATATCTTTATAATACGGATCATTTCTTTTAAAATATTCAAACCATACCGAGGAATCTACAAGGATGTCCATTATGATCTGTTTAATTCTCTGATCTCCTCAGCTGAATACTTAAATTTCATGGGATTTTTGTTTATTTCTCTACCCATGGCCTTAAGCTTTTCGATTGCAACATAAGAATTAAGGGCGATAATCACAGTATCGGTAATATTCTTTGCATTCGATAGCAGTTGTGCTTCTTTGATCAGCTCATCAGGAATTATAGCTGTTACTTTCATGGCTTTTTAGAATTTGAAATCACAACAAATATACGATAGCCTATCGTATATTCCAAATAAAAATTAATCTTCTATTCACCATATCAGTCTTTTAATCGTAATAATCCCCGAATTTTCACCTGCTTTGCTTTTGATTTTAACGCTGAATATTGTTGGAAATTCATCCAGCGTCTGTTGGGAGCGGGTTACACGGAATGTCGAACCTCCGGGAAGCAACTCAATGGCTTTGTTGTTTTTTCCTCCATACATCCCCATTTCCATGTCACTGAATTTAAGTCCCGATTCTGTGGAATTGCCGGTTGGCGAAAAGGTTATTTCGTATTGCCCAATCCTGGTGACATATTTGGTGAGATCAAAACTCATCTGTTTCCATTCGCCTTTACTGAAGGTGTCAACATTCCATTTGCCGATTTCAATAGCCGGTTCATCTGTTGGATCAATTCCGTTCTTTTTGGTAAGACCATCATAGAAACTGCCCAGATTTTCTCTTTTTTCGGGTGCCAATGTAATACCTGGAATGTTATATACAGCAAAGTTTGTAATTTGAGGATCGGCTTTAACATTTAGAAATAAGACTTTTACTTTGCTCACTGTGACGGGTGTGAAATAGCAGATTTTTTTGTGCCCTACAGAGGTGCCTGTATAAATCTCAATCCATTTTCCGTTCGAATCGAATCCCTCAAGGTGAAAGTAGAGAACCCGCTGACCCTGTGAAAGATCCTCCTGCAGGATTGCGTGGTTTAGTTCTGTTGGTTTTGTGAAGTTAATTTCTAATGACTTTCCAAAACCTTTTGTTTGTGCAACTGGATTCTGAAAGCGCCGATTTATCTCTTCTCCGAATTTGGTATATGCATTTACGTGTGATTCAGGGATTAATCCCATTGTGTCAGGGGTTGAATTCAGCAACAGTAAGGCTCCCCGTCCCACTGACTTGTAGTAAACATTCATCAGCTGATCGGTGGATAACAGGAGACTGTCGCTGTTTGGTCCCCAGAACCATTTGTGCCCTTTATTTTTAAGCAGCGGGACGTCGATCTCCACGGGGGCATAAACATCTCCAAACGGGTCTGACTGAACGGCGGTGGAAACCCCGGTTTTCAGATCTTTTCCGGGAAGGGTGTACCAGTTTGTGAATGGGGCAAATCCATCCTCGTTGCCCACCCACCGTAAATTGGCCATCGGTCCCTGGAGAATTACGGCATCGGAAGCGTATTTTTCGAGCAGGTCGTTCACATTTATAAAGCAGCTCCCATCAAACCAGACCTCCTGTACCGGACCATATTTGGTTAAGACCTCGGTCATCTGCTGCCGAAAAACCTTGTTGTATCCATCCTGTTTGGAAGGGTCTTTCGTGATTCCGCCGCTGCCGATTCCTGCACCCCAGGTTTCATCACCGGGATAGACATAGATCCCCATATCCAGTCCGTATTTCTTGCAGGAGGCAGACAAATCTTTGAGCACATCACCCTGACCGTTTTTCCAGGGGGTATTTTTTATCCCGTATTCGGTTGTGCTGGTTTGCCACCAGCAAAAACCACCGGTGTGTTTTGCCACAAAGAGGATTAGTTTTGCTCCCCACAATTGGGCCGTCTGACACCACTGATCAGTATTTAATTGCGAGGGGTTTATCCGGTTTAGAGGCGTTGTATGATTGTCATATTCCCGTCCCTGCCACGTTGCCGGATCAAGGCAGACAAACATCGTCTGTTCGTAGTTTTGCCACCTGAGCTGGGCATTATTGGGCAAAGGGATTGGATTGGTTTTGGGGGTGGTTTGTGCCGGGGATGATAGAGCGAGACAGAGAAGGAAGGTTAGAAGGATGAATAGTTTTTTCATATCAGGTAATTGAATTAGAAGTCATTTTTACCACTAAGCGCCGAAGATTGCTTCGTCACTCCTACGTCGTTCCTCGCAAAGACAGCGTTCGAAGGTTGTCTTAAAATGAATTAATTGTCATTGCGAAGCACTCCATAATAAAACAGTTATTTTATAAAAAAACTCTTTGAGTGCTGAAGCAATCCCAATGAGAATTATGCAATTATCCATCATTGATTGTATTGAATAATTTTAATGTCACCAGGATTTCACTTTATCAATCCTGCATCTTTTGCAAGTCGAAGCACTTTGGGATTTACCGAAAACCGTTGAAGTGAGAGTCCTTTGAGATGATCCTGTAATCCACCCAGAATTATGCGTGCCTGTGTGGCATAAAGTTTGTCGATGGCAGCGATAACCGCCGGAGGAATACCCTCCAATTTTGGAGTATGTAAGGTGCCATTTGCTTCAAGTCTTCGGCGCTCCTTCAGAGCAGCAAGAATCTCAATAACTACACGCGCCTGACCTGCCTCAAATGAATTACCAAGATTAGCCATCTCCATCGAATTCAGAAATATGCCTGCTGAGGCAAAATTGATGGTTTGACTCAATGAATCAAGTTGTGCCGGCAGATTCCAGAATCTGCTGTCGCGGTTCTTCGGAATGAGGATTTTTGCAGGTAAGCGAGGTGTTCCAACCGATTTTGAATTGGCGGTAAGGAATTCAACATGAATATTTCCGGGTAATCCATCAAGTGGGAGAAAGAGTGAACCATCAGCTTCAAGTTGGAATTCTTTTCCATTTACAATCGCCTTAACCGGTTTTCCTCCACCGGTAGCGCCAATGAAGATTCTGGTCTGCCCGAATGAAGCGGGCAGTTTTTGTTCCAGACGTGTTATTCCGGTTGGGATGTGTGGCCATAGTCGAACACCTTTGGCGGTATAGTCATATTCAAACAGCCCTCTCAACAGTCCACCCGATGCGCCCCAGCAATCATAAACGATGTTAAACGGTTGTTGGAGCGTCCCCTCCCATGGGAGCAATCCCCAGGAGCGTAAGGGGGTCTCGGCACGGAATGCCTCCATCATTGGTCGCATAGCTGCCCAGGCATTAAACGGATGGATATATTCTTCCGCACGAAAACAGGCCATATCCATAGTTCCCTGGTGGGCAGGCCATCCTCCGCCGTTGCACCAGAACCCATAAGTCATATCACCTTCGCCCACGTGATCGTCATAACCCGGATAATTGGGGATAATCAGACCGTGAGGGGCTATGCTTCCCGGTTCTGCAGTACCTTTTACCTTATCGAGCATGAACCGGATGATCTGCCTGTTGGAATTATCATCAACAACCCGGAATGCTCCGGCATAATGGTTTGGTTGTGTCTCGAAATAGCCATGTTTTTCGGCACCGAATACACCCCGGCGTGTGCCGGTAACATCCTCTCCACGGATGAAATAACCTTCAGGTGTCATCAGGCGAGGTAATCCCTGTCGCACCTTTGCTGCAGTGAGTCTGTATTGTCCGGCTTCATCGGGCTGATTGCACAGCAGGCAAACCTCCGCAAGCCGTTCCAAACCTGCCACATAGTTAACAGAGAGTTCCGTGAGATACCCCTGGCCAATCGAACCGTCACTTTTGCGTGGAGCATAGGATGGCGCCAGAAGGTTACTCCCCTTGCCACCAAGCAGAAGATTCAGTTTGGGATCTCGTCTGGTATCGAGAAATGCTGCAACACGTTTAAGCTGCAACAGGCGTTCGGTAGCTGCTTTTACATCGTGACGGACCAGCAGCCGATCAGATTCGAGGATTAATCCTGCAACAGTGGTGCCAATAAACCAGTCCCCGTCAATTGCTCCATCTCCCTGGTTAAACCATACACCCTGGGAGTTGATTTTTCCATCGATTTCCTCTCCTACTGCACCACCGGGTTGACGCGGGTCACCAAAACCGTTGATGCTTCCACCGTTGAGGTGAAAGTATGCAGCATCACAAAGGCAACCATCAGGACCAACAAGGCCGCGGCCATCTTTGCGATGATCATCTCCCATCTGATCGAACCACATCGCCTGCGAATTGGCAATCCACGACGCATAAGGTTCCTCACCCAGGAAGGGCATCATGGAATAGGTGGCTCCGAAAGTGTTTTGTATCCACCAGCAAGGCCAGACCGGACCTTCGACATAGCCGTTCCAGTCGCGCTTGTAAAGTAGCGGCAGGTTTGCCATAATGGGCGAGGGGCGTGTCGATTCAAAGGCGGCGTTAAGGGCATCAAGCAAGTGAATTTCGCCGTCTCCGGAAATATATTTTCCTGAAAAATGTCCGCTGTTCGTATTTGATTTATCCGAGATTACGGGTGTCTGTCCGAAAGTATAACCGCTGAATAGTGAAGCAAGGATAAGTAAGCAAAAACAGCTGAAATGATTAGGTTTAATGTTCATGTTGAATTCAATAATATTCTTTAAAAAAATAATATTTCGTCCACGCTGGGACGAAGGTTCGCATACGTACGTTGGTTTCTACCCGTATCAAATCCCTGACGGGATTTTCTGACAAAAACTCTATTGCCACTAAAAACACAAAAAATGCACATATGATATTTATAACGTATATTTTAGTGATTTTAGATTTCTATATAATTCTTTTTGATTATCTGATTATTATGAATTAAGAGATGTTTTTATTCAAAGGTGCAGCGCACCGTTTATATTTGTAGAACAGGGATATTATGTATTCGAACCAGGTACAGCGTACCGCAATATCTTCTTTGATGACGTGTTTAAGGTGTAATAATATAACGGTACGCTGTACCTCCTCGCTACGGTTATTCATTTTTTCTACAAATCTTGCGGTACTCCGTACCTTTTTCTAATTAAGTTGTTTTGCCAGTCCCCACCCTTTTGCGAAATGAATATCTTTCATTTTCGATTCAGGGGTGACCTTCAGACTGGATAATTTCCCGTCTTTTATAACTCCTTCAATTGTGGTATTTTGCATCGCATGCAATTTAAAATTGACATCCCAGTTTTTTGGCCAGGCGGGGAGGAGGAGGATTTTCCCGTTATCCTCCTGGATCAGCATGCGCTGAAGCGCGGTGGAGCCTGAACCAAACTGGTCGAAGTCGGGGCATGAATCGGGCCCCTCGCGGCCAAAGAGGGGGAAGCGGACCATCGATGAGGCGATCCTGAACCTGCGCACCAGCCCTTTCGATGCTTCTTCTGCATTTCCCGCGTATGCCCAGTCGATCTGGTCCTGAGTCCAGCATCCGCCACCCATGGCATCTTTAAGGGAGCGGTGTTCCATGGTGCGGTTTACAATACTGTCTGTACCGTTAATTACACCGAAACAACGGAAAGGAAATACAGGATAGAGCTCACCATTCTCGGCATTCTGTCGCTTCTCCCATTTGTCGGCAGGAGCTATGGCTTTATGACCATCTATTGTTTGAAGGGGAACCTCAGGAATCTCGCTCAGGAATTTACGCCATTTGTTCTGATCTTCAGTTGTGCCGGCTTTCATACCAAGTAACTGATCGAGGCAGAACCGTAAACCGGCGATATCGGGTGAAGGGTTTATGGCCACCCACCAGGTCTCGACCACCTGTGCCGGTTCGAGACGGAGCTTGCCGTTAGCTTCACGGGGATAGTGTTTATCGAAGAAGAGCAATATCTCACGGGCAAAGGGGAGCATCACCTTATCTCGAAACTTCCTGTCGCCGGTATAATTTACCTGATCACACATCATTGCAAGGATCTCAAGGCCGCAGGTGAAATAGTAATCGTGGTACCACCCTTCGTATTTTTCGCCGGGTTTAGTCCTCGGAGGACGCCCCTCATTCCCGCAATCATGCTCAGCACCGTCAGGCTCGATATTCTCACGGTAATAAGCTCCCTCATGACCAAACCACGCTTTCGTAATTGCTTTACGCATCCCGAGCACGTTGGAATAATAGCTGAAGAAAGGTTTCATCAGATCGTTATCACCACTTGCCAGAAGTGGCCAATAGAGTAACCGTTGATTTTGAAAAGTGTATCTGCGTCCCCATAACCGGTCATCCTCATGGGTTAGCCATGAACTATCCTTTTGCTGGATCATCCCTGTCCGGTTTTTCAGATCCTGCTCCTTAAATCCAAGCTGTTGGGTAAATAGACCCCCATTGAACTTCGTCTGAACTTTTCCCCGGCTTTGACATGCCATGAGGAACCTGAAAACGTTATAGCTCTGAGAAGTCAGTGCAGCGCCATCTTCCTCATCACGGACTCCTTCACTGTTCGCTTCACCTTTGAGAATTTCGCGTTTTACTTCCGGAAGGGTATTGTCTGTGGCGATAATCCAGCTCCGGTTCCAGAATCGGGACCACCAGCTGAGGTGTTCATTCCAATCCTTTTTCAGATCGCAGGGGCGTGCTGCCTGATTTTCAATTGTACTGATCCATTTTGACGGCTCGGGCGTTTGCATCGTAAGGGCATGAAT
>CANJNY010000201.1 GCA_947475715.1 Prolixibacteraceae bacterium | reverse complement strand
TCAAGCAATTCCACTGGGCAATCTCCCAAACTGGTGTTGCAGTAACAGTGCCACCATAATTTAGTTTACCGATCACATTTGGATTTGCTTCATTAGTCGAACCTACAAAGAATCCATTTGCATAGGATGTATCTTTGAATAATGTGCTATAAGTAATTGGTAATGTATCGGTTACGATTGGGCTAGTTCCTGTTTTACAAGAACCCATGAAAAATAAAGACATTGTTGCAATAGAAAAGAATGATATTATGCTTATTCGCACGGAAACCAGAGAAACCGCAAAGAGCTTTAAAGTTAAAAACGAACGTGGGCTTTCTATGTCGGAAATTCTCCTTTTTCTATTATCTAAATGGCTCTTACACCTAATTGTTGACATTTGGAGGGTATATAGTTTGTATTAAAACTTAGAACCGGCACGGCAACACTTATTTTTACATGTCTTGACGTGCCGGATTACTAAACTTGGCTTATTTTATTATTAGTTTTTCACTAATCTTACAGTGAAGAACATGCTCTTGTCATTGGCTGCTCGGCCCATTGATCCATCATTGAACACAGACCAGCGTAATCCATTACTCGGATCATTTTCATTGACAGTCCACCAGGTTGCTTCGCCTTTTAGCGGTGCGCCATAGATATGGGCACTTCCAAATGCAGTAAACCCTGTTTCATTTGTTCCATTAGCGGTAATCCAATGATTGGTTCCTTTCTCTTTCAATTTAAGCCCACTGGATCCAACAAATTCATAAAGTGCTCTCCATTCCAAGTCTGTTGGAACGCGCCACCCTGCCGGTGCAAAATTTGGTTTTACAATGTCGTTCCAGGTATAGTTTGCTCCATAGTCTTTATTGGCAGGATCTGCAGCATAGTAATAATAAGAAATATCTGAACCATCATTAAAGTGGGTACACTTGAAGTTTTCGACCATCCAAACAAGACCGTTAATCTTTACTGAAGTATAAACATTTCCGTCGAAATCAGTAATCTGTGTGTTGAAAATTACATCATTCCCATACCCTGTTTCACCATCGCTGGTTGTCGCGTAAGCCCGAACATGGTAAGTAGTTGACGGTAAAAGATTGGTGATGTTACTGATGAATGGATCAGTTCCTGAACCATCGGTGGTTTCTGAATCACTGATTGAAGGATTTAAACTTGTACTCCAACATACACCACGGCTTACAATTTGCGCTCCAAAAGCATTTGTGATTACACCTCCGCAAGTCGCCGTAGTACCGGTAATTGCAGTAACAGCATTAGTAGTTAAGTAGGGCACTACTTTGGTTGTAAATTTCATACTCTCACCAAAGGCAATTCCACCATTGTTGGTTGCATAAGCCCTGACATAGTAGGTTGTTCCACCCTTTAATCCGATTAATTGACAAGTAAATTCAGTACTAATAAGGGTATTCGTAACAAAATGACCACTGAGAGTCGGATTGGGAATTGTGTCCCAGCAAACTCCCAGGGTAGATACATTGTTTCCACCCTGGGAAAGGATTTGTCCGCCACTTGTTGCGGTTGAACCGGTTATTTCAGTAACCGTTTTAGTTTGCAATTTAGCTGCTTGCGGTGTCGGAAAATTTTCCTTTGTGCACGAAATAGTAGCTAATAACAATATTATCAGCCATAAATTATATAATGTATATTTTTTCATTTTATAGAATATTTATTTGAGATTTTAACAGATTAATGTTACAATCCTATTAATTGTATCCTGGATTTTGAACAAGATTGCCACTTAGCTCGATGTCAGTTTTTGGAATTGGGAACCAAATTTTTGAAGAAGTCCAATTTGCCTGGATTTCAGGAACAATACTGTTCCAGGATCCCTTATCCGCACTTAAACTATTTATGACTTCGGTCATTTTGCCAAATCGGATCAGGTCAATCCTGCGCCATCCTTCAAAACACAATTCACGTGAGCGTGAGTCGAGTAATTCGGTTACAAAATCCTGATTGTAGTATGCAGATATTAAAGTATTTAGCTGCTTAGCATCATCGGAAATACGGGCCAATACTTCGCTCAACCTGCCTCTGGCTCCAGTTTCGTCACCGGTAAAATACAAGGCTTCAGCATTCAGGAGAAGAATATCGGCATAGCGCAGCAAAATGATATCACCATCAGACCAGGCATTTGAAATATTCTTTGATGAGGGATCCCTATATCTGTATTTGCCAACGCACAAATTATATTGCATCGGGGTAAACAGTGTATCAGGAATATAATAATTAACGCCTTCAATATTTTCCTCGGGATTTGAAGTAAATAAGGCAGCAGTGAGATTGTGCCAATGGCGTTTGTCTGAGGCATCATATTTATAAAACAATTCACCAGTTGGCCTAAAATAGCCGTATCCGCCTCCTGCAGTAGGAGCTCCGACGGGTATTTGCCAGAAAAGTAACAAATTATAGTTGCCGTTACTTGTGCTTTTACTACCTAACAAGGAAAACAGACTTTCTTCTTTCTGCCAGGCTCCTGTAGTCTCTCTAAATAAGTAATCGTAGTGTTGCGTTAATTTTAAGCCACTATTAGTAATGATATCTTCTGTTACTGTTTTGGCGTTATTATACATGTCTGGAACATTGACCCAGTCAAAGCTGTTTAAGGCAAATTTTAAATCCGCCCCAACATTATTGGTCTTACAACTTGCCAGATAAGTATAAACTTTCGCTAAATAACCTGCTGCCGACCATTTATTTGCCCGGCCTGAAATACTTGCCTGATTGGGTAAAGTTTGATAAGCGGCCGTTAAATCGGCGATGATCAGGTCAAACACTTTCTGAATCGGTTCCCTTGGAGCCTTGGGATCCTGAACAGTTGTGGAGTAAATGGGAAGTCCACCATAAGCGACACTTAAATAAAAGTAGAAAAATCCCCTCAAAAAATGAGCTTCACCTTTCATTTCTGCCTTCCTGGTCTCATCCATACTCACACGATCAATCTTTTCCAACAGATAGTTGGTCCGGTTAATTCCAGCAAAAAGGACAAACCAATTTGACTCTATTGATGAGTTCTGACTGGAATAGGAGAGGTTTCCAAACGGAGCATAACCTGGATCTGTAAATCCATTTCGTACAATGACCTCATCTGTTCCACCATTAAACATCATTGGAATTGCCGCAACAAACGAAGCCATCCAGGCCGTTCCCTGCACGGATTGAGCATTGAGCGTATTGTAACATCCGGTCAATCCAAGCTCTGCACCTGTTTTTGATGTGTACAATTTATCCACTGTATTAAATGAATAGGGTTGTGTATCCAGGTATTTTGTACAACTGTTAAGGGAAACCAGTGAAATCCCTAGGATAAGAAATAGAAATGATTTATATTGTTTCATGACGTAAATACGTTAAAATGTTACATTAAGTCCAAATAAAATAGTCCGGGCCCTTGGGTAAGAAATTCGGTCCACTCCACTCATCAGAGCATTTCCTGAATTAATTTCAGGGTCATATCCTGAATATTTTGTCCAGGTATAAATATTATTTCCGGTTATAGAAATTCGTGCAGATTTTAGGCTCAGTAACCGGAGCGCACCTTTATTCAGATTGTATCCAAATGAAACGCTTTTCAACCTCAGGAAAGAACCATCCTCAACATAATAGCTTGAAGCAAGTAGTGAAGTTCTATTAAAGTCTGCGTAGGTACCCAATTTATTCGATGGATTTTCTGGAGTCCAGTGGTTGTAATAGAAGTCTTTTGTAACATTCATAAAGGTTAACATACCTCCCCCTTCGAGCCGATATTTTGATTCGTTGAAAATCTGACCTCCATAGGAACCTTGAAAGAATATATTAAGGTCGAAATTCTTGTATTGGAACGTATTTGTGATGCCACCAAAGAATTTTGGATCACTCGAACTAATCGGAGCTCTATCTCCATCCAAGGTTATTTTGCCATCCCCGCTTAGGTCTTTAAATTTGAATGAACCTGGCAGTACGTTTACCCCTTCAACAGATACCACGCTAGTTTTCAGTGTGTAGATTCTATTATTGGCAGGAATATTAACATCGTTTCCGTTTTGCCACGTAAAGTCACTTATTTGGTAAACTCCGTTAAAGACATAACCGTAAGCTTCACCCAATGCCCTGCCAATAGAAACGCGTCCAATCTCCTGAATAAAGGCATCAGGGATTTCAACAGGAATAAAACTTTTAAGTCCCAGATTGACGACTTTGTTTTTGTTATGGCTAATATTAAAATCAGTACTCCATTTGAAGTCTTTTTTATCTATATTTTTTGACGATAATTGAATTTCAAATCCATTATTATCAACCCTTCCTATGTTTTGCCATTGTTGTGCATACCCTGTTTGACCAGGAGTCGGTGTAGGTATCAGCATGTCATGGGTTTGTTTTTGATAAACGTCTGCAGTAAGAGTCAGTCTGTTTCTCAGAATACCTAAGTCAATACCTATATTCGATTGATAAGTGGTTTCCCATTTTAAGTCATTGTTTGCCTGCGAATTTGGCGCCATTCCTAACACGCCGTTATAATAGGTATTTTCAAGTTTAGCCAGGTAGCTGTATGAAGGGATACGGTCGTTCCCCGATAATCCATAACTGACCCGGAGTTTAGCATTGCTGAACAAAGACTGATTTTTCATGAATTTCTCGTTTATCAACATCCATGCGTAAGCTCCTGAAGGGAAATAGCCATAACGTTTCCCAGGTCCAAATTTATCAGAACCATCGGCTCTGAAGTTCACAGTTAAAATATGCTTTTCATTGTATATATAGTTTACACGTCCAAAAAAGGAAACACGTTTAGTTTGATCGCGGGTTGAACCCACATTTTTGGAAGTAGCGCCTTTGCTTATGTCGAATACTCCGGTTGATTCGTCTAAGAAATTTGTTTGGGTTACTCCAAACCATTCAAAGTTGTAAAGGTTGTTTTCGGTAGCAAGCATGGCGCTTAAATTGTGTTTCTCCCTGAAAATTTTGGTGTAGTGTAATTGAATCGAGCTATTTATTGCATAAGCATTGGCTTGATTTAAATTGCTGTAACCATTATCCCCAACTCCCCAACTCGTTGTTTTTCCGTAGAATTCTGAATCTTTTGAACCCGTAATTGAGGCTCCTCCGCTAATAATAAGTTTCAACTCAGGGGTAATAGCATAGTGAACGTAAGCATCAGAAATGAAATTCAAGGTTGCCGACTTCCGGTATGCTTGATCAATCATCGATGATGGCGAAATGTAAACATTTGATGGATCAAAATTTGGGTTGTATAATTCAACAGGAGTCGAAATTAAAAGATTCTGGATGATCCCATTCTTGTAATTTCCACCCCCAATTTGTGTTGCTCCATTGATAATAGAATAAGTTCCGCTGGCATTTAGACCGATAAGCAGCTTTTTATTTCGCTGGTTGTCGACCTTAACACGTAAAGTATAGCGCTGATTATCATTATTCTGAATAATTGCATCGTTATTTAAATAGCCAAAACTGGCCGAGTAAGTTGTTTCATCAGTCTTTCCACTAAGCGAAAGACCGTAGTTCTGCTGAAGTCCGGATCTTAAAATTTCGTCCTGCCAGTTGTGCTGCTTTAAAGCATATGGATCCATTGGACTATTCGGGTCCCCGTTGTTGAAAAATAAAATGCCTTTGGGATCAACTACTCTGCGAAATTCAGTGAATTCATTTCCATTCAAAACTGGAATATATCTGGTAGTATTTGATACTCCAAGACTTGAATCAAAGCTGATCAATGCTTTTCCTTTCGAGCCAGACTTGGTTTCTATAATAATTACACCGTTGGCCCCTCTGGAACCATAAATAGAAGTAGCTGAAGCATCCTTTAATACCGTAACAGATTCTATATCTGCAGGATTTATCTGGCTTAACGGATTTGAAGAATTATTGGATCCTATAGAGGCTTGGGCAATTTCAGAGGTATTTATATCATAGGGCAACCCATCAATTACAATCAAAGGACTTGTTCCGGCTGAAATAGAGTTCTTGCCTCTTATCGCGATATCTACACCTGCACTCGGATCACCCGATGACGAGGTTATCATTACCCCTGACAATTTTCCTTCAATACCACTTAATACGTCAACGGGACCACCACTTACAATTTCCTCTGATCTAATCGTAGCAACTGATCCTGTTATATCCTTTTTCCTTTGGGAACCATACCCGATAGCGATTACTTCGTCTAATCCAACCGTATTCTCAAGCATTTCAATATTGTATAGTGATTTACTACCAATAGTTATTTCCTGCGTTTCCATACCAACAAATGAAAATGTAAGTGATTTGGCATCAGCCGGGATAACTATTTTGAACTTTCCGTCCCCGTCTGAAATTGTTCCGGTAGTAGTACCATTTACAACTACGCTCACTCCGGGCAGCGAAATCCCTTTTTTGTCTGACACCGTTCCGGTAATCTCTTTCTTTTGAGGCTGCTGATTTGTTGGATTAGGTTCTCCAACCTTGCGAATTACAATCTGCCTTTCATAAACATCATAAACTATTTTTTCGCTTTTTAACGCCGCATCCAGTATTTGATTGATTGAAGCATCCTTAAGCTCGATATCTACCTTTTTGGAGGTATTGATATCCTCGTTCCGGTAGAGAAAAATAAATTCACTGTTCTGCTCGATAAAATCAAACAGCCCTTTAATCGTCGTATTGGACAGGTTAACGTCCAGTTTGGTTTTTTGCGAATAGGTGTTCGCAGCCGATACGGTCATCATAAAACCGATGAGTAACGCAATGGTCAATTTCATAATTTTCCAAAGTTTTTTTTGACTTTCCCGGTCGGGAATGCCAATTAGCCATTTTTTTTGCATACTTTTGAACTGAAGAATGAATAAATACTGATTAATTTGGTGTTTATTGTAACCGGGAAGTGTTCCACCATTTTCCGGTTTTTTCTTTTTTTAGTTTATAGTGTATTGATTTTCATTTGTCTGCTCGAATCTGGATATCGAAACTTTCTCCAGATATTCCATCACCTCCTTTCTGCTTCGCTTTAAATCGAGTTTCCCGCTTATGCGTATAATCTCTTTTTGAGGATTTGAAAATGTTATTGAAATATTGTAAAACCGCTCGAGTTTTTTGATAACCCTCGCAAAATCAATATCCTCGAAACTAATCAGACCCTTTGTCCATAAGGTATAATAATTCACATCCACCTCCTGAGTTTTTGATAAATTTGTGGTTTTATCAAATGAAGTCATTTGATTGGGCTTCATTATGATATCCTTTTCAAAAAGTCCGGCCCCATTTCTCCTGACTGCAACGCTTCCTTCCTTGAGTACTGTTTGAATTACATTATCCTCGGCGTAGGTTGAGATATTAAATTTCGTCCCTAAAACCCTGATATCCAAATTTGAAGTCTTTACGATAAATGGTTTTTCTGCATTTTTTGCAACTTCAAAATAGCCCTCCCCAAATAGCAATACCTCACGTGTTTTACCGGTAAATTGTGTGGGATATACCAGTCTACTGCCGGCATTCAGATAAACCACAGTATTGTCGGATAATACAACATGCGATTGATTTCCATAAGGTATAACCAGTTGGTTCATAATGTGCGAATCATCCTCGGAAGTTGAAAG
>CANJNY010000200.1 GCA_947475715.1 Prolixibacteraceae bacterium | reverse complement strand
CAGATCGGGAAATTTACGCTGGTTGTCGACATGTTAACAACTACTTCCGGACCGCCCTATTCCGGTCGCGGGTATGTGCAGATGCCATTCCTCAATAATGTAAAGATCTCAGTCGAATTTGAGAATATTGAGTTTAATGCAGCCAAACAAATCTTCTCCGGTACAGTAAATGCCGCTCAGGATCGTGCCTTCACAACTACAACTGTCGGCACGCGTGTCGGTGATGTCATAACAATGGCAGGTGAGGACGCTGCCGCACTTGATGATTATCTAAACGATGGCGAACGTTTGTTGAGCTTCCTGACCGCCTCGCGCGAAATTGGTATGCCAATTGGTATTGACCGCGAAATAGACGGAAATAAGTATACCATCGGTATTATGGGAATTCAATTTACGCCTGTACATGCTACCTTAAATGCAGTACTGAACTTATCCTTCCCTCAGATTGGGAATGAACTCCTGAATTTTGGGGTTAAAGATTTATGCGTGACCCCAAATGGATTAGGTGATGAAGGGCGTATGTATTTGGCATCAGACTGGGATTTGTACCAGAATGGAGATGCCAAATTCACTTTTAAGGGTGCTGCCACCGCAGATACTACTGCCTCAAGTTATGTTAGCTGGGATTGCCATGGATTCCTGTGTGCCCGGATTCAGGGGCAGGTCACCTTCCCACGGACGATGCTGGTGCCGGATCAGGCTGACGGAACGGCCGGTGCGGGTACTGTCAAGGGAAATTTTGCATTCAAGACATGCCGGGGAAACAATTTTATGGCAATGATAACCATGGATCCTTTCCAGATCAAAGGTGTGGATGGCTGGGGATGGCAGGCAACTGATGCCTGGCTCGATTTTTCTGATCTGGAAAACCCACCTCATTTTGAATTGCCTGCTACTTATGGGGATACAACATTATTGCATGGCGGGGCACGGATGCTCAATACCTGGCAAGGCTTTTATATGAAAAATATCGAAGTCAAGGCACCTGTGGAATTTGAAAACAGCTCTGCCTCTGCCTCTGCCAACCGATTAAGTATTGCAGTAGCTAATACGATTATTGATGGTACGGGATTAACTACTTCTATCAGAGGTAATCACATTTTGGGTTTGGAGCAGGGTTCTTTCAAAGGCTGGGGCATATCTTTGGATACTGTAAGAATTGATTTTGTCTCGAATGTCTTCCGCGAAGGAGGTATTTCAGGCAAACTGGGATTGCCAATATTTGCCGCCGGGCAAAGCCTCGATTACCATATGGCACTTACCTATGGTGATGAAAAACTCAACTACCTCTGTCGGGTCTTTGCACGCGATACGTTGACGGTCCCTATGTGGGCAGCCAAAATGCATCTGCGTCCTGATTCTGAAATCCGTCTTCAGGTGGGCGATTCCACATACGCCTCCACAAACCTGAGCGGCGACATTGGCATCAGCGGTGACCTTGTTTCAGGAACAAGCTCAATACCCGGGTTAAACTTTGCCGGAATAAGATTTGAAGGATTCAAGCTATCCACCTCGACACCGCATTTTGATGTCGACAGTGTCTATTTCTCGCACTCCAGTCCTCAGAAGCAGGTTGCAGGATTCCCGGTAAATGTTCATAATATCAGTTTAAATCTAACTGAAATATCGCGGCCTGGGATCAATTTTGACCTCGATATTGTCCTGGGTGATTTCAGTGCCGGATTTGGTTTTGGTGTATTCGGCAGATTAAATTATGATGCAGGACGATTTAGTGCCGGATTTGATGGTATCGATATGAATTCCATCAGGATAGATCAAACCATCAGTGGTGTTAAACTGCTCGGCGAACTTGACTTCTTCAGACATGATGCACTATATGGAAATGGTATCAAGGGATATATTGATGTTACGCTTCCTATGAAGGTGCAGGCTAAACTTACTGCCCAATTTGGAACTGTAAAAACATCACCAACGGCTGTCTTCGGAACACCGGATAATTATTCGTACTGGTTTGTCGATGGTCTGGTGAACTTCCCTGGAGGAGCCCCAATTTTTGCCGGTTTCGGAATCTATGGATTTGGTGGAGGGGCTTACTATCACATGCGCATGGATACGCTTTCCCTTCCGGCTGCCGCATCCACTACAGGTGGCTCAACGCCAAGAGGTGAGAGTATACGCACTGCAGCCAGATATATTCCTGATTTTCGCACTTACCTTGGTATGAATCTCACAGCAGTACTAGGAACACAACCTTCCAGCGAAACATTTAATATGGATGCGTCGATATCAGCCGAGTTCAACAGCTCGGGTGGTTTGAATTTCATTGGAATTAGTGCCAAGGGATTTATCATGGCTGCAATTACTGACCGGCCCAGTGCAAAAGTGAAGGCTGATGTGAGTTTCCGATACTCCATACCAGCCGACGGCAATGCCAATTTACATGGCGATTTTAATGTCTATGTAAATGTTTATGATAAATTAAAAGGTGGCGGAATAAATGATAAATTTGTCAATGCCACGTTCCATGTAGAGCACGACTTATGGTATTTCTATTTGGGAACACTAACAAACAGGGCAGATCTGTTGCTTCATCTTCCACCAGTCCTGGATGCACGACTGACAAGCTACCTAATGATTGGTCATGGAATTCCTCCGACTATTCCTCCACCGCCCGATAAGTTGCAAACGCTGCTGTATGGCGGGGGAACGGGTACTGCACTTGGAACAGAAGGGGCCATGCAAACACAATTGTCCTCCCAGACACGTGGTGACCTGGACCAGTCTAAATACACTTCCGGCACAGGCTTTGCCTTTGGGGTATTCTTTGATTATCATTCAGAGATGGATTTTGCTATCTTCTATGCTTCGCTTGATTTATTGCTGGGTTTTGACCTGAACATCACAAAGGATAACAATCGTGTTTGTGCCGAAACAGGAACAGCTCCTGGATTAAATAACTGGTATGCCCAGGGTCAGATTTATGCAGGCTTGTGGGGTGAGATGGGGGTAAAAGTGGACCTCTGGTTTATCAGTGGCCGTTTCCCGTTTGTCAACCTTGCTGCAGGAGTTTTATTACAGGGGGGTATGCCGCATCCTGATTGGTTTAGTGGACGGGCAGCCTTAGCATACAGTGTACTCGACGGTCTTGTTGAGGGTCGCTGCAGTTTTGAAGTAAATGTGGGTCAACGATGTTCTATCGTCAGTGCGGATCCATTCAGTGGAGTCCAATTTATCAGTGATGTCAGACCTCAGGAGGAAGATAGTCCGGTAAGCGTATTCGAACAGCCACGGGTGTCATTCAACCTGCCGGTTGAGCAAATGATGATAATCCCGGTTCCAACTCAGGCCGATCCTACCCTTACCCGACAGTTCAGACCTTTTATCGCAAGCTATAAACTGATACGCAATGATGGGTCAAACTTCGAGGTTCCGGGTCGTTTCGAAATGAGCGAGCGCAATACAATTTCCACTTTCAAGTTTATTGAGGCACTGGAATCAACTTCCCAGTATAAGATCGTGATTGTTGTGCAATCTGATGAATATCATCATACTGGCCCTGCAACCAGGGTCATGATTGATGGCGTTCCATGGGAAGAGCGTCGCGAAGTTACCTTTACAACAAGGGAACGTCCGATTACCATCGTCCCGGAAAATGTGGTTTATACTTACCCTATTGAAAACCAAAGGTTCTTCCTCAAGGGTGAAGTTATGCAGGGCACCAGAGGTCTGGTCAAACTTATTGCCGGACAATCGTATCTGTTTGACACGATGATTGGTGGCGTGCAATATACCTATAGCGCACGTTTCAAGAGCATCCCGGGTGGTGATCCTTTTGATGTACCGCTTCTGACTCACGGGCTGTTTGTTGACTTCGTTATCCCGGTTCTGGATAACGATAAGCTATATTCTGTACAAATTATCCGCAAACCTGTCAGGACAATGGCCGGTTCAATACTCGCCGGTTTGGGTTCAACGGCTCATCCGGCTGCAGCTGCCGGCCTTTCCCGTACCGCAGCAGTGGCTTTAACACCATTGCGCTTCGATCTGGAACTAAGCAGCGCGAACATCCGCCGTGAGGGTCAGCTACTGCCGGGATCGACAGTCGATCCGGGTGAATTCCTGCTTTATAATTTCTATTTCAAAACCAGTAAATACAATACAGTGCAGGAAAAGTTCGCCTCTTCAGTTCTGTTGGCAGAATATAAGAATCTATTGGTAGCAGAATTGTTTGATATTAAAACCGTAATTCCTGAATTATTTGACGAGTTTGATATTCATGGATTCTATAAGAATGGAGCTCAAGTTCTTAAACCATTGTTGGCCGTTGAGGCACCGTTTGAATATTCATACCATTATACCAAGGTGAATCCTTTTATTTATAACTTAATTCCAAGACTTCAGACATTCATGTCCACTGCGCCTGCGGTAGTCGGTGTTCCACAGGTCACAACGCTCAATGGGCATGGGAAGGGTAACCCTCCGGTTAAAACGGTTGACTTTGGAACGGGTCGCATAGAACCACCATTGTCTGTTGCTGAAATCACCTCTGCGGCCGGACTTTCCAATTCAACAACCTTGGTTTCAACGGCGATACCGGTCTCTAATCCGGCATTGGCAAGTATTTTAGGTGGTGCTACAACCTCACTTGCACCGGCGGGAAGTTTCAGCGTTTCATCGATTAGTGCAGCGTTGCCTGTTGATCCTTCTAATTTCAGGTTGTATTACGAAACGAGTAACTTTGTAATGCAGGATTTTACGGCCATGAAAGGAAATGTAAGCCGGATTTTATCTTCAACGTTGCTGGGTGTACCAATTTATCGTAATGCCTTGACGGTTGGCGATCCGGCGTTGCTTGACCAATGTAACCAGTTGTTACGTAAATCTGCGGCTGACTTTATGCTTTCACCAAGTGAATATGGAATACGAATGTATTACAGGATTCCAACCTCAGTAGGAAATGAAAATTCCAGTGGACTTAAGTCTACAAAAACATTCTGGTATGGAGTTGCACCGGTTGTAGTACCTTCATTAGGCATAAGGCCGAGGTTATTATAGCTTAACAAAAGAAGTATATGAAAAGATATTATTTGTCATTGGATAATTTTGCTTTTGAACCCTTGAAATCTCCCAAAAGGAGAGACTTTTGGCCTGCATCAGAAAGTACTGCAGGTGCCTTTTCCCCTCCTTTGGCGTTTACTGAGCGAAGCCGAAGTAAGGGGTCAGGGGAGGTCAAAAGCAGTACTAATAATTGCGAATTAATTCAATTTCAGCACAATAACTAATCGTTCACTATGAGAAGTTACAAAATTCAAGTTATTGCGATTGCATTTTCCCTGCTGTTGGGAGTTGTTACCGCTCAGGGGCAAGGCAAAAAGCCACAGCCATTTAAGGCAAATATTCAGCTGTCGGCCAAGGCTTATGGCGACAGTATCGTACTCCGTTGGGCGCCGGATTCTCCCGGTGCCTGGACGACGGCCAATAAGTACGGATATGCCATCGAACGGACAGAAGTTCCTGCAAAGGGTTCATTCGATCCGGCAGCATATCAACGGCTGAATTCTGCCCCGATTAAACCCTGGCCACTCGATGATTGGGCAACCATAGCGGGTAAAGGTACAAATAACTCAATGGCCGCAGTCGCTGCTCAGGCATTGTACGGGAAGAGCTTTACAGCCACCGGAGCCAGTTATGCGCAGATGTCTGACGAGTTTGCCAGCCGCTGGTCGTTTGCCTTAATGGCAGCCGATTTGAATCCTCCGACGGCAACCGCCCTGGGTTTGCGCTTTGCAGATAAGAATATTGTTCGTGGCAACGTGTATATTTACAGGGTTATAAGCATCGCAGACAGCTCATTTTATAAGATTGATCCTGGTTATATCGTGGTGAATACCACCGATGTGCTTAAAATTCCGCAACCTCTGATAAGCAAAGCCACCGAAATGCAAAATGCAATTCAGTTGGAATGGGACAGGACGTTTCATGAAAAAGTATTTACGGCATACTGGATTGAAAAATCTGCTGATATGGGTAAGACCTACACCCGACTCAATAAAATTCCCTATATCAACCCTCAAAATCAGCTGAGAGAAAAGAATAACCTGATTTTATATACGGACTCAGTCAAGGAAAACTACAAATTGTTCGTTTACCGGATCATTGGGATTACTTCGTTCGGAGAACAAAGTAATCCTTCACAGGCAGTTACCGCAATGGGCCGGGATAAGACAGCTCCTGCTGCTCCCTTGAAGGTCAAAGCTGTATCGTTGGGAGGTTCACGAATAAAATTATCGTGGGAAAAACCTATTGTTGAAAAGGATTTGAAAGGGTTTATCATTGGGCGGAGTAAAAATGCAGCGGAGGGCTTTCTGCCGCTGTTTGAAAAACCCTTGTCCCCGTCAACCCGTTCGTGGATCGATGAAAACGCCGATGTTACAACCACGAACTATTATGTTGTAGCGGCAATGGATACAGCAGGAAATGGAAATGTTTCGATGATTTCGTATGGAATGATTGTCGATTCCATTCCGCCCAAACCTCCTGTTAACCTGAAGGGTAGTATCGACAGTCTTGGAGTTGTCCGTATTTCGTGGAAGTTTGGTAAGGAACCCGATCTGGCCGGATATATGGTCTATTTTGCGAATGATTCAACGCATGTATTCTCGAGTAGAACGCCAAAGCCTCTGCGCGACACAACCTATATGGATACAATAACCCTGAAAACACTCTCCGGAAAGATTTACTATAAAATAAAATCGGTGGATGTCAACTATAACTATTCAAAGTTCTCAGTCTTGCTGGAATTGAAAAAGCCCGATAAAATAAAACCTACATCTCCTGTATTTTCGGGTTATAAGGTGAAAGATGATGGTATCCGTATCGACTGGATCAATAGCCTTAGCGAGGATGTGGTTGAACATAAATTATTCAGGAAAGTTGACAACGGAAACTGGTCGGAATACCGAAAATTCCCCGGCGCTCAAATTAACTCATTAGTAGATAAGGATTTAAAGCCTGGGTCGGTATATTATTATCAGCTGATATCCATCGATGACTCGGGAAATAAATCAAATCCTTCGGTTGAAATGACTCTGAAGTTTACCGGAAATGTTATTGCGATGGGGGTTAATACCGTTTTTGCTAAGCCTACCGCTGACAAGAAGGGAATTCTTTTGAGCTGGAATTATCCGGTTCAGGGCAATTTCAGGTATGTGATTTACCGGGCCATCAATGGAGGAGATTTCCTGACGGTAAGCACAACATCACAGGATAATACCTCGTTTACCGATAAGAATGTTAGAATCGGTTCAACCTATGAATATCAGATTCGCATCTTCTTTACGGACGGCAAAAAATCAGCATTGGGAAAAGTTGTAAAAATTGTCCTGTAATCAGAGGTTTTGAGTAATAAAAATAATTAAAGGCCGTCTTTTATTCTTCGATTGCTTTTAAAAAAGAACAAAAGAATGCCACTAAGTAGTACTTCTATTTTTTTATTGAATTAAATTTTCAACTATTAAAATGCGACATTTTATTCTGTCAATTCGTTAATATCGTAAAATGATGATGAGATATATTTTTGTTCTCATGATGGTGCTCTGTTTTCAGGGTATTGCACAGATAAACAATAAGCAGAAAGAAACTTCTGCAAATAGAGGTCCAGAGGGTTCTGCAAAGGTAATTTCTGCAAAGGATTTTATTCCGGGCAACAAAACCCTGGTTGTGGATGATTTCTCTCAGGTGAATATCGGCGAT
>CANJNY010000199.1 GCA_947475715.1 Prolixibacteraceae bacterium | reverse complement strand
ACTGTTGTCGATACTTGCGATGATGTCTTGAAATGAGGCCTTACCCTTAAATTGATTTAAGAGCAAATCACTAAGATAATCGATGTGTTTTGAGTGGATGACGTCCTCGGTAACCAATTGCCATTTGCCGGTTTTGCCAATAGGTACAATGGGATGGTTCGCTTTCAATGCATCTATACTAATGGAAGTTGTGATGTCGTTTTCTGAATTCAAACGTGTGGCAATACCAATAATGTCTTCTTTGGATAGCGCTTGTCCTGCATCATAAAGAATATATGTTGCACGGGCATTATTTGACGGCTGATATTTCCAACGAAGGCGATAATAGAGTTCACTTGACTCATCCTCGAGCTTTTCTATAAGATGACTCTCATCGAGCAAAGTCTCAATTAAAGTTTGATCAATACCTTGGGTAATTATAGATTGGTTCTTTCTATTCTTTGTTAAGTTTATAACGTAATCCTCTGCTTTGTTTAGTATTTCTTTTTGGGTTAGTGGCAGCCCACTGCGAAGAGCGCTCGATAGAAATAATAGGTGTTGTTCAAAATATAGGTTGGATCTACTTTTAATAAGATATGGGATTTGGTCTGTATCATCTTTATCGATGAAAACATCGTAATCGAAAAGCGACAACATATGTTGCACCTTTAACGCATTAAAATTTTGGTATACATTGAAAGGCAAGGTTTTATTGTGCAACTTTTTAAACGCATTATCAATGTGGTTAATAAAATCAGGATTAACAATTAGGCCTGCATAAATTTGACCGTTCGTAATAAAATCCCTTAAATTGAAATTCCCTTTCGTAGAGAACATAAAAATAATTACTGCTGTTCCGGTCAAGCCATATTTTTTTCCAATTTCTTCACCATCCATTACTTCTGAGTTGATACCAAAAAAGGAGATAATATAATCGTTAAGTTTGGTGATGTATTTTTTGTTTTTTCCTTCTGGAAGACGTGAAATAGCATTTTCAAGCTCCAACGTAAGCAATACCAAACATTCGTTTATCAATTCAATCGGTTCTTTGTCCGTGTCGAAGTCCCTCATTAGAACCATTTCCACGTTCTGTTTTTCCGCAGAAATCGATAAATCGAAGCGATGTTTTTCTACTGATTCTTTAAACGTTTTAGTTAACGCATCATTCTCGAATATGCTCTTAAATGCAAGGATATCTGCTATTTTCTTTGCACCCACACTATCCTGTTTCAACATTAAACTGGTATCGCAATCAATCACCTCAAGCAATGATAAATTAGAGCCTAAAAAAGCCGATTGAAACGAGGTGGGCAAAATTCGCTCCAATAAAAAATCGTCTTTTATCGATTTAAAGAATTCTCTTGTTTGTTGATCCATGGGTTTGTTTCTTGTAATTGTTGATGATGGTTTTAGGACAAGATAGCTTTGAATTTTTACTCCAACCGCTATTTACTTGACAACTTGTGATTTAGCAAAAGGTTCCTTTATAAAATTAGTTGCTTCTTTAGTGGTTGGCTTCCCAATCATTAATCATCCAATTGTAAAAGTAAAATATTTTTCCTGCGACAAAAAAAAATTGTTGAGCAGGTAAAAATAAGATTATTTAAACCCATTAAGTATGCAAAATAATTGAAGCCCCAAATAATGAGCAGTAATTTGCAGTGAGTCCTTTTTAACAATAGAGATATTATTAGACCATAACCCCAAAATCTTCAGGAGCTAACCTATTGTAATATTTCAATCTTTTACCGACTGTCTCCAAGTTGCTCACTTCGCTCCAATATTTATCAAATTAATATCCTAGAGAGTAACTTCACTAACTTAAAATGAGAACTTAGAATTCTACAAATAGTAATATCTTTTTTCGCAAAATCATTTTAAATAACTGATATTCTGTAATTTGTGATTAATTACTTCAAATTAACACCAAATAAAATATAATTAATATAATAAATTATATTTTATTTGTAATTATTGAATTTTAGTTTATCTTTGCCACATAATTTAAGTTAATACTTTATGTTACTCTTATTGCTTCCTGAATTATTTCCAAATTTAACACGCACCGAGTTAGTAGAATTTAACCTTACCGATCTCTTTGAAATCAGAACGGGTATAATTGAAGATAAATACTCAAATGCCGTTCAGGATAACCCAGATTTAACAAATAAAATAAGTTTTCTGAGGTTAAGTTCGTTTAATGATATGAATGGTTTGATTGATTTTGACAACTTAGGATCCAAAAAACAAAAATCGGATTCGAATCGAATCAATACCAGCCCAGAAAATATCGCATCGAAAAAGGAAAACGAAAAAATACCTGCAAATCGATTATTGGATAAGCACGATTTCTTAATTAGTACTCGAGGAATTCCAAAAGGATATTCACTTTTGAAATCATATACAATCAAAGATATTTATGCAGTAGCGACACATCATTTTATTAGTCTTCGACCGCGAATGAAACTGCTAAACATGCACGTGCCCTTCCTTCACCTTATGTTAGAGGTTATGGTAAAGATGCAATTGAGACAATTGTTTAACGTACGTAAGGTTCAAGAGGAGGGGAAAATCGCGTCGTTCAATTCAATCAAGATAAATGATTTAAGTAGTATCAAAATCTCTATTCCAACCGATATGCTAGAACAAGTTCGACTTTTTAATGAATATAATATTTTACAAGAAAACCTTCGCAAAGCTCAAATTAAAGAAGAAGAATTTGAGAATCAATTCAACGAATTTATAAATTTTAAATTCCCAACAATGAACAAATAGATTATGATCAAAATAAAAAGAATAACATTAAAAGATTTATCTCTTATAGGAGGTGAGGTTGATAGTAAGCAACATTTAGTGTGTCCTGCAGATAATACGAACGAGCTAGTAAAACTACAGACCATCAAAGTCGGCTTATCACCAGAGAAAACTTATAAATTATGTCAAGAAGTAAATAAAAATGATGAGGTGGGATGCTTATTTCCTCATTGCAAATTAAGTCTGTATCCTACAATACATAAAACTAAAGTAACTAATACTGTGTTGAATCAATACTTCAAAGATATTTTAGAGGCCAACGAGACTTACTTTAAGACTATGGAGATGGTAATTCTATTTGAAGAATATTTAGGCAATGATGTAGTGGAATTTCAAAATGCCATCGAAGTTTTTTTACAACAAAATATGCAGAAGATTCAGTTTTTAAAAATAGTTTCAATTATTTAAAATTATAACAATCGAATTATTATGACAACCCCTTTGAAAAATGAAATCATCATTAAGCCATCTCAATGGATGAATATCGGTTGGGTCTTATTTTCTGGCCTCGTTTTATTGAAATTACATTTTAACATTGGCAAAATACCTATCGGGGTATTCGCTTTGGCCATCGCAGTTTATAAATACATTGAAGTAAGCATGTGGGTATATGTCATATCGAAGGACACTATTCTGGAAAGAAAGGGGGTCTTCAATATCACAGAGGAACAAGTGCAATGCTTTCGCATCAAATCCATAAAAGTGGAAAGGCCATTTCTTATGCGCTTAGTTGGCCTATCCATTATCCAAATTCGCACCTCAGAAGAGTTTAAACCAAACTTCACTTTTTATGCCATCGAAAATGGCGAGATGGTGAAAAATATATTAGATGCCTCTGCCCAAGTAAACAGAACAAAATTCAAGGTAAAGGAAATAGATTTTCATCGTCTATAATTTAAAAATAAATAAAACCGTTTTATGCTATTATTTGCCAAATCAGCAATAGATATTTATTTAATTCATTTTCTGTTTATTCTGGGCGTAATTTATGCACTGATTAGTCTATTTGAATTCCTGGGAAATTCTTCGTCAGAAAAGAACTACGTTAAGAAAACCAACTCAGCAGCATTAATTAGGCAAGTAATATACTGGTGTAAAGACGAGATGGGACTTCCACCCAACGTCAAATCGATACCAGAGGTCAAAATATCTTATTACAAGCACCAAAAATATGCAGGACTTTATCAGACGCAAAAACAATGTATAATCATCTACCCTAAATCAAACGACTCATTGTTAAAGTTAGTTGACAGTGTAATACATGAATATGTGCATTTCCTTGAAATGAGAAGCCCAAAGGATGCAATAGCCTATTCGAAATTCCAAGAAACGCATGGCTATATTAATAATCCCTATGAAGTTTCAGCAAGGAAAATTGCAGCTGAGAAAAGAGATTTATGCATGCAATATTTACTAAATAATAATTTTATTATAAAGGCTTAATCAATGGCTCCTTTATATTTATACAAGGGTCGAAAAAAAAATCGTATTAAATTAATTTATTTTAAAGCAAAAAATAACACCTGTATTGAAAACATTAATTATACATCCAAAGGATTATACAACCGATTTCCTGGAACCTATTTATTATGGGCTTAATGATAAAACTGTTTTACGCGAAGATTTTTCTATGGATCATTTATCTGCCCTCATTGAAAATCACGACCGAGTTCTAATGATGGGACATGGATCACCTAACGGATTGTTCAGTATGGGATTAACAACCGATCATTCTACTTTTGTTATTGATAATAGACTTGTAGAAATACTTGCAAAAAAATCTAATAACGTTTTTATTTGGTGTCATGCCGATGTGTTCGTTAGAAGTAATAATCTAAAAGGATTCTCCACGGGAATGTTTATTTCAGAGCCTTTAGAAGCTTTATTATATAAAGTGCAAGTTGATAGTAAAAAACAAATAGAGGTTTCAAATACATCCTTTGCGGCTATCGTATCCAAATCAATATTGGTGCCTCAAGAGGAGATGCATTTAAAGGTACAACAGCAATATCGAGCGCAGAACATAGAGAATCCTGTTGCTGTGTTCAATGCCTCAAGACTATTTTTATTTCAATAATATATATTAAGAAAATTCTTCAAACTACCATCAATCCTATGACACGTGAACAAATTTATCTAATAACAGAACAACTAGTTGTGAATTGTGTATCCAATGCTCTATACAATCGATGTTGGGACTTTGCCATATACAAGTCGCTATTAGCAAGCAATTGCAACGACCATTCGCCCATTGAATGGACCAAATACAACCAATGGAAGATTAATCACAATATGCGTGCAACTAAAACTATCGCCAAAAAGAATAATGGACGATTAACCGCCTTTGAAATTATTAACGCAACAACAACACGTTGCCTTATAAAAGCAGAATTTATTAGTCAAGAGCAAACCTCTACTACTATGTTTGAATATTCTTTAGATGCCTTTGCTCCAGATTTATGGCGATTTCAAAATCCATTGGGCGATACCATTTTAAAGAATGAGCAGGAGTGTAATATACTTTTTACAGCTTCTTTGTCGGAGTTGCATCCTGCTATTGAACCTTTAAATCATCAACATGAAATTATCATTGAGCCTATTAATTATCAACTTGAAATTGCTGTTGAAGTAGTTGAAGCAGAGACGCTCAATTCGGAGACTCATTTGAAATTTCATGTGTTAAAAGAAATCATTGATGCATTAAAGCCATGCTATTTGGCTAAAGTTGACGAATCCGAGAAGGCTTACTTTGAAACCATCATCGGAGCAGCTATCTTTTATTTACCGACATCGGTCAATCATTTTTCTGGGTATATTAGCATTGGTGCTATAAAGTCTTACTTGAAGGATGGGAAAAAAGTTAGAGACCATATCTCACCTCGAAAATTTGTTGCACGCAAACTATTGTCGGAACCCTCCGTTAGTGCTGAGGCACTTATGAATGATTATTACAATTCGTATGCGCAATTTATGTACGTTGCCCCATCTGAAAACAGTCTTCTTGTAAATTATTATGAGAACCACTCAACCTATGATGATGCCTTGGTGGCGCTCCAAATCGAGAAGTTCCCCGCAAATCAAGATAATAAATTTGAATCTAATAATGAGCTTGTTCGATTCTTGCGATTTATAGAAGATCAAGATATTAACTCAATTGATTTGGCCATTACAACAGCATTACTTCCACAATTCAGAAATCAGTAAAACATGTATAACACAGGTAAAAGATTTTACTTCTTAAAGAAAGAGATAATTGCAAAATACCAAGATGTTCATTTCGATATGTTATGGTATATTATGGGTCTCACGAATATACATCGCATACATACCGAAGATGCAATGCGTGAATTTTTAATACGTTATTTTTTAATAAGAGATAAGCCCATTGAGGAATACGCCATTGATGTTATTAATGATGAGCTCATTATTGACGGCTATATTAGCAATCAGTACTTTAAGATTACCATGTATGATTTAGTGCAATTAATGGGATTTGAAAGAAGCGACTTCAAATACAATATTGACGGAAGGTTATCTGATTTTATTGAAGAATATCAGTTTAAACCTATCAATATAAAAACGCAACAAACCGGAGATAAATCATTTACTATTTCTTCCGATGCCTTAGCTTATGCGTTAATGGGTTTAAAGACCTTATTTGAAATTGATTCATGTTCAATACCATTTCTAAATACATTGGAAGGTGTTAGTAGGGCACGTGTAGCATCGGCCAGTAAGCTTGCAGCCTACGTCGTAAATAAAATTGGTGAAGCAGAATTTGAGCGTTTTCGTAATGAATTTCCTAGCGCCATTTCACGTTATTTCAATTGGTCATTAAAGGAAAACAAAGTCGAATTTAATGTATTCGAAGATATGGATCGTGAAAACTTGGCTAAGATTTATGAAATACATGATGGCAATTCATTATCAGCAAATCAGCTAAGAAATTTAGAAATCGATGATGATTTCAAACATGATATGAATTACCTTAATTCACATATTGTTTTTGCTTACGGAGTTAAAAAAGGGTATGTAAAATTATCAGATAATCAGCTTACTCTAATCAATGATATTGAACCTAATTTCTCTTACGATTATGATGAACTATTAGGTCCAGATGGAGAAATGTATTCTACCCAAGAAATTTATGACAACTTTAATATGGCTGCGTGGATGGAGTATTTGCCATAACAGAAAATAAGATTTATGGTTCCAATTTGATTTGTGTTAATTTGTATTTCACATGATAAATGAATAAATCCTAAACATGCTTTCATATAACTAAGGTAGTCCGCGACGCCTTTTCAATATCAATAAAAAAAACTAAAATACCTAAGAAATGCATATACTTGAAATTAAGAATAAACAAATACAAATTGCCAAGAACAGATTTCCAACACTTATGAATTGGCAGGATGCAAAAAGCGCATGTGAGGCATTAGGCGAAGGATGGCGATTGCCGAATCGAGAGGAGCTTAATGAAATGTATAAAAACAAAGAGCTATTTGAGGGTTTTACTTCGGGTGAACCAGAGGAGCATGGTTATTATTGGAGTTCATCTGATGATTGTGAAGGCGATAATACACTTGCATGGGGACAGGATTTAAGCTCAAATGAATACTACGCAAACTATTATCCTAAGGATTTTCTATTTTGGGTTAGAGTGTTGCGTAGCATGAATTAGTAAAGTTTGTAAACAACATTAATAATAAAATTGCATTTATGGAATTAATCCTTAACAGGAATCCTCATAACGCCTTCGCATATTTCTTTTCACCGCATGGAGAGATATGTTATTTCTTATATGCACTTTCTAAACGTATGGAAGAAGGGCATATCTGCTTGCCCATTGATCAACTTCCTGAAGCAGATGATTTTTGGAAAGATTTCTCTTTAGGAAAGCCCAACAACACCCTCACGTTTCCGCTTGATAGTGAATTTGCTTCCTACGAAGAGGGTCATATTCAGAAACCCTTT
>CANJNY010000198.1 GCA_947475715.1 Prolixibacteraceae bacterium | reverse complement strand
TTGAAGAAAATTCAAATTATCCTGCTGATCTTTATCACTTTGGGAAGTGCAAGCATCAGTAATGCACAGGATACCCTTCGTCTTTCGCTGAACGAGGCATTAAAAATTGCTCAGGCAAATAATTTGTCAATCAGGAATTCTCAGCTTGATCTTAAGAGTGCTCAAAAGAAAATCTGGGAAACGATAGCCCTGGGATTACCTCATGTTGACGGAACTGCGAAGTACCAGTTTACACCAACAGTACCAACTTTGCCTGCTTCAAATTTTGACCCTAAGGCTGCATCCAATGCGGTTATCGAACTTGGGGTTAAACAGAATATTGTTTATGATCTTACGGTTTCGCAGCTTATATTTAACGGCGCTTATCTGATCGGGTTAAAGGCTTCGAAAGTCTACTATAATCTCTCGGAAGAGTCACTCGAGAAATCAATTTTAGAAATCAATGAGTCGGTAATAAATACCTATTACATGATTCTGGTAGGTGAGGAGAGCCGTAAGGTTTTAAAAGCGAACCTTGTGAATGTGGATAAAACTTCCGCTGATGTTAAGGAGATGTACAAGCAGGGATTTGTTGAGAGGACCGATGTGGATCAGCTGGACCTGACTGCCAATACAATCACAAATGCCATTTCGCAGATTGATAATAACCTTGAGCTGGGTAAACGGTTATTAAAAATCCATTGCGGACTTGGTGAAAATACAGGAATTATTCTTACTGATCCGCTAGGGATGGAAGAAGCCCAGGTGTCAAAGCTTATCACCCTGGCCCGTGAGCCTTTTATCCTGGAAAATAGCATTGATTATAAATTATTGTCTACTAATGAAATGTTGGCAAAATTTGATCTTAAAAGGGAGATCAGCAATTATTTCCCTACGATTAGTGCCTTCTACAATCATCAGGAGAAATGGAAAACCCCGATTTTTGACTTCGCCCCTAAAAATGTTTTTGGGATCAATTTAAGTCTCCCAATATTTAGCAGCGGCCAACGTATGGCTGTCGTATCGCAGAAGCAATTGACCTTTGAAAAAGCGACCAATAACAGAATTTATGTTGGAAATACCTTGCTAATGCAGTCTTCACAATGTCAGAACGATTTACGTACTAAACTCGAAAAATTTCAGATACAGAAAAAAAGCAAGGAGTTGTCAGACAATATTTACCAGCGGACACTCGAGAAATACAAACAGGGAATCTCATCAAGTATGGAGTTGATGACCATCCAGAATCAATACCTGAATAATTTAACGAATTATTATCAGGGCATATACGATGTAGTTGGTGCACGAACCAAACTCGAAAAATTATTCAATATCAATCAGAAAATCTCAAAATAATCAAAATATGAAAAACATTATTTACGCTTTGGCAATCGCAGCTATCCTGAGTTCATGCGGTAATTCTACTGACAAAAAAGTGGAATTGGGAAAATTAAAAGTTCAGCACGATGAATTAACCGTTAAGATTGCAAAGCTTGAAGCGGAGGTTAATCCCGGGGGAGCTCCCTCAGATGTTAAATCGATTCCTGTAAAAGTGCAGTCGGTTTCCAATTGTGTATTCAACCATTATGTCGAAGTTCAGGGTATTGTCGATGGGGATCAAAATGTGGCAGTAAGCCCGCAGGTCAATGGAATCGTCACGGCTGTTTATGTTACTGAAGGTACAAACGTTAAAAAAGGGCAGGTACTTGCAGAGCTCGACGCGGCTGTTTTGAAACAGTCGCTCGATGAAGTGAAGACTCAGTTCGACCTGGTCAGTAATCTCTTTCTAAAACAAAAGGCACTCTGGGAGAAAAATATCGGCAGTGAAGTTCAGTTCCTGCAGGCTAAAACAAATAAAGAAGCGCTCGAGAATAGAATTAAGACACTTCAGGGGCAGATTGATATGTCCAAAATTATATCCCCGATTACGGGAACAGTTGAAAGTGTACCGCTCAAAGTGGGGCAAATGGCTTCACCCGGACTTCCTACATCGGCTATCCGTGTAATCAACATGAATATAGCAAAAATTAAAGCCGATGTTTCCGAAAACTACGCTTCAAGAATTCGGAACGGAAATAAAGTGATTGTCCGTTTTCCTGACCTTGGAACAGAAATCGAGAGTACCCTGTTTTTTGCAAGTAATTTTATTGATCCGACAAACCGTACTTTTCTGGTAGAGTGTAAAATTCAATCACACGAGGTTCCTCTGCGAGCCAACATGATTGCCTACGTGAAGATTAAGGATTATACCAACGAGAAGGCTTTTTGTATTCCAGTGAACTTTATCCAGAGCAATAAAGATGGAAAGTTTGTCTATCTGGCAGTACAAAAGAATAATCAGACTATTGCCACACGCCGTATCGTGAAGCAGGGAATGGATTATAACGGATTCGCCGAAATCCTTGAAGGGCTCACTGATGGGGATAAAGTTATAACGGCAGGTTTTCAGAGCCTCAACGAGGGCGTACAAATCACCTATTAACCTGATTTAATATTTAGTTATGTCAAAAAGTAAACATAAAATAAAAGAGTTCCTCCCGACGAGTTGGGCGATCGATAACAAAACCAGTATTTACGTACTTGCGTTTTTAATATCCATTCTGGGACTTATGAACTACATTTTAATCCCTAAGGAGCAGTTTCCTCAGGTTATTATTCCGTATATCGTTGTGAATACTCCCTATCCGGGAACTTCACCTGAAGACATTGAGAATCTGGTGACCCGTCCGATCGAAAAGCAGCTTAAATCGCTGGGGGATGTTAAGAAAATAACCAGTAACTCTGTTCCCGATTTCGCCTCTATCATTGTGGAGTTCGATCCTAAGATATCGATCCCTGATGCCAAGCAGCGGGTGCGTGATGCGGTGGATAAATCAAAGACTGATCTTCCGAACGATTTGCCTGATCAACCTCAGGTGCTCGATGTTGATATTTCGGAGTTTCCTGTTATGTACATTAATATTTCGGGGAATTACAGTCTCGATAAACTAAAAAAGTTTGCAGATATAGCCCAGGATAAGATTGAAGGGGTGAAGGAGATCACACGTGTAGATATCGTCGGTGCACTTGAGCGGGAGATTCAGATTGAAGCCGATATCTTCAAGATGCAGGCGGCAAAAGTAACCTTCAGCGACATTGAAAGGGCAGTAGCAGGAGAAAATATTACCATTTCAGGTGGTACGATTAACACCAACGGGACAAAAAATACGGTTCGGTTGAAGGGTCAGTTTCAAACGGTTAAACAACTCAAGGATATCATTATCCACTCTTCAAGCGGTGCGTTTATCCGGTTAAGTGATCTTGCTGATATAAAAGACGATTTTAAGGAGCAGGAGAGCTTTGCCCGTCTTGACGGGAATAATGTGATCACTTTAAATATAATCAAGAAGAGCGGTGCCAACTTGTTGGATGCTTCCGACCATATCAAGGACATTCTTGAAAAAGAACTTACCGGAAAAGAGTTCCCAACCGATCTGACCATGACTGTAACGGGTGATCAGAGTCTTTTTACACGAAATACACTCGAAGAACTTAACAATACGATTATCATCGGGTTTATTCTTGTGACCATTGTTTTAATGTTTTTCATGGGTTTCACCAACTCCTTTTTTGTAGGTCTTTCGGTTCCCCTCTCCATGGCAGTGGCTTATCTTGTGCTTCCGGGAATTGGTTTCACAATGAATATGATTGTGATGTTCGGATTTATTTTTGCCCTGGGGATTGTGGTCGACGATGCCATTGTGGTGATTGAGAATACCCATAGGCTTCATCGAAAGAACCCCGATATAAAAGTTGCGGCGAAAATGGCGGCGGGAGAGGTCTTCCTACCGATCTTGTCCGGAACTCTCACTACGCTGGCACCATTCTTCCCATTGGCCTTCTGGCCGGGTATTGTTGGACAGTTTATGCATTATCTTCCTGTAACACTTATTATTACACTTTTTGCATCGCTTTTTGTAGCCTATATTTTTAATCCAGTGTTTGCTGTTTCATTTATGCAGCACGAGTACGATGCTGAAGCAGATACCAAAACACTTTGGAAAAAAACCAGGAAATACCTGCTTGTTGTTTTTGGATTTGCACTCATATTCTATGCCTTTAAGATGTTTGGTCTTGCCAACTTCCTGATGTTTGCAATTCTTATGGTGGTCGCTTATGAATATGCCATTCGATTTTGGATAAAAGGTTTCCAGGAGAAACTTTGGCCTTCGTTTATGGATCTGTATGTCCGGACTATCCGCTGGGTACTTAGAGGACATAGGGCGTTATGGATGCTTGGCTTTATGATTGCCCTTTTCTTCTTCACCATTTTTCTTACCGGTGTAGTAAAACCCAAAGTTTTATTCTTCCCTGAGAATGATCCGAATAATGTCTATGTATATATTAAGATGCCTGGGGGAACCGATCAGTTGGTAACCGACAGTGTCTCTAAGATTGTTGAAAAAAGGGTTTATCAGATTATTGGGAAAGATAATAAGGATGTAGAATCAATTATTTCAAATGTCACAATTGGCGCAGAAGAACAGGGTTTTACAACTACGGGTAAACCTTTCAACAAAGGAAAAATTTCGATCAATTTTATTGAGAATAAATTACGCAGAACAGGTATTTCTTCAACCAAATATATGGAGATGATCAGGGCAGGGGTTGGAAATATTCCCGGAGCCGAAATTACGGTCAATAAGAATAGCAATGGTCCACCTACCGGGAAGCCAATTAATATCGAGGTTACCAGCCAGAATCTTGAAAATCTGATCGCCGATGCCAATGCTTTCCGGGATTATATCGATTCTTTAAGGATTCCGGGCGTCGAAGAGTTGAAGACTGACTTTGAGATGAACTCACCCGAAATAGTCATTGATATTGACCGTGACCGTGCTATGCGTCAAGGGGTTTCAACCGGACAGATTGGTATGGAAATCAGAACTGCCCTTTTTGGCAAAGAGGTTTCCAAATTCAAACAGGATGAAGATGAGTATCCTATCACGCTCCGTTATCATAAGGTGACCAGAGATAACATCAATTCCCTGATCAATTTACAGATAACCTACCGCGACATGAATAGCGGATTGCTGAAAAGTATCCCATTGTCAACGGTGGCAAAAATAAATTACTCAACATCGTATGCAGGAATTAAGCGATTAAATCAGAAACGGGTAATTACAGTTTTCTCGAATGTCCTTTCAGGCTATTCTGCTAACGATATTGTTCCCAGGATCAAGCAGGAGGCAGCAAAGTTTAGTGTGCATGAGGGAACAGAGTTTAAACTCACCGGGGAGCAGGAGGACCAGAATGAGACTTCATCCTTCCTTATGAAGGCTATGATCATTGCATTGGGTATTATCTTCTTTATCCTCATTACTCAGTTTGGATCGATCAGTAAAACCATTATCATTCTTAGTGAGGTGATATTTAGTATTATCGGAGTGTTACTGGGGGTGATTATATTCCGGATGGATCTTGTGATTATGATGACCGGACTTGGAATTGTGGCCCTGGGTGGTATCGTGGTGCGAAACGGGATTTTGATTGTCGAGTTTTGTGATGTGATGATGAAGCGGGGTTATAAAACCCGTGAGGCAATCATTGAGGCTGGCAGAACCCGTATTACACCGGTTGTATTAACCGCAGCTGCAACAATGCTGGGGCTGATTCCCCTTGCTGTTGGGATGAATATCAATTTTGTAACCTTGTTTACTGAGTTGAATCCTCATATCTACTTTGGAGGTGACAATGTGGCCTTCTGGGGACCACTGGCCTGGACAATCATTTTCGGTCTTAGCTTTGCAACCTTCCTTACCCTGATATTTGTTCCTGCATTATATTATATGGACTACGTAGTAAGGTTAAGATTCAAACGGAGAAAAAACCTCAAGCGGATTAAATTATTAAATCAGAACTAAATGTAAGTTTATTTCCGAATAATTTGTTTCTTTAATGGTTTGATTAAAAAGCCATGATTATTGTATTTTCATTCCTGAATGGCGATATTTTAATCATGGCTTTTTTGCGAAACTAAAACTCTAATCCATTACTAATGACGAAAAGAAAAACTTTAATTAATTGGCTCCTCGCCTTTTTGTTAATCGGATTGTGGCCACTGCCTGCTAAGTTACACGCTCAGGATCAAACGTTACACTGGATCAAAAAGTCATCAGGTGTTTGGGTTGCCGGAGCTGGTCAGCCGGAGGCAGTTAATTTTACATCCGTTTCGGGGGTAAATCCTAAGCTCGATGCAATTAATGCAATGGGAGATGTACCCTTTCCTCTTTCAGAAAATGAGATTAAAGCAACTGTTTTTGACGGTAAGACCTATCTTAAATTTCCCCTGGATTTGGGGGAACAGATCTTTGGTTTGGGACTGAACTTTCAAACGGTTGAGCAGCGCGGACGAATTCTGCGTCTCCATATGGATCATTATAATGGCACCGATAACGGGCGCAACCATGCACCGGTTCCGTTTTATGTGTCATCAAAGGGGTATGGAGTGTTTATCAATTCGGCCCGTTATCTTGATATTTGGGTAGGAACGGCAGTAACTAAGGATAGTAAAGTTCCGATGGATGCCAGAGATCGAAATACGGATAAAACCTGGACGGCACAACCATATTCGGATAATGTCTCAGTTTTGGTCCCTGCCGAGGGGGTGGAAATCGCAATCTTTGGAGGCCCAACGACCCTCGATGTAGTAAGCCGGTTTAATCTCTTCAACGGCGGAGGGTGTCTTCCACCCAAATGGGGATTGGGATTCTGGCATCGTACTCCAACCTTGTATTCAGATAGCCTGGTCCTGAATGAGGTTAATGAATTTAAAAAACATCAGTTTCCACTCTCCGTTATTGGCCTTGAGCCCGGCTGGCAAAGCAAATCCTATCCGTGCACCTATGAATGGGATAAGGGTCGGTTTCCCGATCCTGCAAAATTTGTTGCGCAATTGCAAGTGTTGGGTGTTCAGACCAATCTGTGGATGAATCCCTATATCTCGCCTGAATCTGAACTTATAAATAAGCTAAAACCTTTTACCGCATCTCATACCGTTTGGAGCGGTTATATTCCCGATTATGGATTACCTGAAGTGAATAAAATTATTGGTGATCATCTGAAAAAACATCAGCTTGATATTGGAGTCAGTGGTTTTAAGATGGATGAGAATGATGGTTTTGACGCATGGCTCTGGCCCGATGTTGCACGGTTTCCTTCAGGAATTCCTGCAGAGCAGATGCGGCAACTTTATGGCCTGATGATGCAGAAGATGACCGCACAGCTATACCGGGAACAGAACAGAAGGACCTATGGGTTGGTAAGGGCCTCGAATGCCGGAGGGGCCTCTTTCCCATTTGTGATTTATAACGATTATTACAGCCACCGAGATTTTATTACTGCATTGATTAACAGTTCATTTATCGGTGTTTTGTGGACCCCCGAAGTGCGAAGTTCACCCACTGCCGAGGAGTGGTTGCGCCGTATGCAGACCGTGTGTTTTTCGCCACTTGCAATGCTCAATGCCTGGTCCGACGGAACCAAACCATGGTCTTTCCCGGAAGTTGAAAAACAGGTAGCCGATGTGGCTAAACTTCGCATGCAACTGATTCCGTATATTTATACATGTTTTGCTGAATATGCATTTTATGGAAGACCCCCTATGCGGGCGATGAATCTTGTGGATGGCTTCACTTCAGTTACCGGTAAAGTGGAGGGGAAGTTAAGTTCAACCGATAATCCGTATGCCGAAGCTACCCGAAAAGAGATGAAGGATCAGTTTATGGTTGGGGATAACTTGCTCGTGGCACCTTTGTTTACCGGAGAAACTGAACGTAAGGTTGTACTTCCCAAAGGGAAATGGTTTGACTTTTATACCGGAAAGTT
>CANJNY010000197.1 GCA_947475715.1 Prolixibacteraceae bacterium | reverse complement strand
TGAATTTAATAGCCAATCCTATCCATCCAATAATAAAACAAAACCATCAATGTTTTGCAAAATATAGTTTGGCAATATTCCTGATCCTTTCACTGTCATGCCGGAGCTTTGCACAAACATCGGTTTCCCGTCATGGGAGTGCCGTAGTTTTACAAAACGGATTGGTAAAAATTGTGTACGATCTTTCCAAAGGGATCTACTCTGCTTATAGTCTGAAAGATAAAACATCAAACCTCATTGGTGCAACACTTCAGATTAACGATTACACTTCCGATTCAGAGGGTCTTACCCGCACCTGTGAAAGTATTGCCGTAAATGATGAACTTGGTTCCGGCCAAAAACTTACAGTTACATCTTCAGGCAAAGGTGATCCCGAACTGATCCTCGAACTGACCCTTTATGATGGTAAAAACTTCATCGTATTGAACGGAGGATTAAAAAACACCATTGTTCACGACATCAGTATTAAGACAATAAATCCTGTCTATCACGCAATTGCCTTCGATGGCATTAGCCCGAAAGCAGATCTGCAAATGTTGAACGGACCCGGAGGCGCTGGCCATTTTGAGGGAACAGGCAGCGATACCCGGGTGTCAGGCAGAGAAACAAAGGTGTACCGGACCAACAACATGGAGAGCCCGAACAATATTCTGGCCACCTTTATCAACAATGGCAAACGAAAATCGATCGTTCTGGGGGGACTTACCTATCATGAATTCTCAAAATACGCCAGTGTTAAAAGGGTGGGAGAAAACAATCTTTCAGCCGAAGTATTTAGTTGGGATCCCGTCGGAAAACTCGTGGAAGTGGGTCAGTCCTGGTTATCCGATGAGAAATATTACCTGGATTTTTGCACCGAAAATCAATTTGAAACTCTGGAACAATATGGACTGAGCGTGAAAGCAGCTCAGAAAGTGAACCTGAAGATCCATAACTTCCCAACCGTTTGTGCGTGGTATGTAGCCGCGTTCAGCAATGGCGGAACAAAATCCGAACTCAACAACAGCGCCGGAACAGTTGAGATGATGGATGCCATTGTCAAATCGGGATTCCTTCGATACAGCAAAGCAGCCGTCCGACTGGTGCCTGATGACTATGGAGAGAACAATGAACAGGGGTGGTGGAATGACGAGTACTGGCAAAAATACGGTCACTATGTAAAGCCTTATGAAACTACAAAAAAGTGGGGTCAGGCCATTATCGACCGGGGAGGAATACCACTTACTTACAGCCAGACCGGTTCAACTTCCCGCGATTTTATTGCAGCCTATCCCGAGTGGTACCTGTTTAATGATACCCGTTTACTGTTTAATAAAGATGACACAAAGAGCTACAAGACAACACTGGATTATTCCGACACGGGCCTTAAAGAGCATCTTACAAAAGTGTACCAAAACCTCAAAGCGGGTGGAATCGAAGGGCTGATGTTCGACTATCCTGAAGGGGGATTTCAGCCAAACGGAGGATTTGAGGATAAATATGCCACGGCAGCTTCGGTATACCGCACCATATTCGAAATACCCAAAAAAGTACTCGGACCCGATTCATACATCGATGAGCGAAATATCTGGGGACAACCCTATGGGCGGGGATGTTTTATGGATCTCACCGCCGGTGTTGCTGATAATCAGCGGGTGTGGGGCGACAATGATATTATTACCCCCGAAATGGTGTCGCGTTGCGGCCACAGGTGGTATAAAAACAGGGTCATCTACTGCTACGACATGGATGCCAAAAACCTGTTCAAACCCAAAAACAGGGATGGTGTCAGACAGCTGCTTACAATGGTTTATGTTGCAGCACCCCGACTTGTATTGGCAAATAGTTTCAGCAAGATGACTCCTGAAATGATTTATGACCTTTCCAGAATTTACCCGATTCATGCAACTCCCAAAAGCGCACGCCCGCTGGATGCCTTCACCCGTACTGATGGTATCCCCCGTATCTACGACTTCGGGATTGATCAGTCATGGCATCAGCTCACCTTTTACAACCCTGATAGTGAATCAGAAAACCCAATAGAAGTAGAGCTTGGCAAGAGTAGTACATTTGGTGGAATGGGATTAAATCCGTTAATGAGTTATTATGTTTTTGATTTTTGGAACGATACATTTGTTGGAAAATTTGCAGGCAATGGTAAATTAAAACAGACCTTGCGTAAGGGGGAGGCAAGAATGATGTCGGTGCACCAGGTGCAAAAAAACCCGCAGGTTATCTCTTCCAACCGTCACGTGATGCAGGGTTACGTCGATGTTTCAGATATAAAATGGGATGGTTTGGCCAAGGTACTTAAAGGAACCTCCAAAGTCGTTGGCGGAGAAACCTACAAATTGGCTATTGCAACCAATGGCTATAAGGCTATTTCCTGCAATGCCGCGGATGCTAATTTTAAGTTGATAAACAACGCAGAAACAAATCTTATTATTCTTGCTATCGAAAAACCTGAAAATGGAACAATTAAATGGAGTATTTCTTTTTAATTAGTATTGAAAAAGAAATAAAAAAAACAGTTATGATATGAAAAAATCAGCTAAACCGATTGTATTACTGGCTCTTTGTTGTATCTGGGCTTTATCTTCTAAAGCTCAGAATTACAATGCAAAATCGACCTTGCCTGATGCCAGATCGACAAATAAAGTACAGGCAGACAACAACATCCATTCAAAGAAACCGGGTGTCGAAAATGTGATTGTCGTCTACAAAACACATTTCGATATTGGGTATTCTGAAACAGTTCAACAGGTTTTGCACGATTATCGTACTTCGATGTGCGATAAAGTTCTTGATGCTATTGATAAAAACAGCAGTCAGCCCAAGGACAAACAGTTTGTCTGGACAATATCGGGTTGGCCCATGAAACAGATCCTCTGGGAAGGACAGTCGCCGGAGCGCAAGATTAAAATTGAACAGGCAATTCGTGATGGCAACCTTGCTATTCATGCATTTCCGTTTACGATGCATACTGAAACTTCCGATCCTGAAGATTTGGTACGAGGTCTCAATATTTCATCAACCCTTGCCCGTAAGTATGGACAGCCCCTTTCAACCAGTGCCAAAATGTCGGATGTACCTGGCCATTCATGGATTATCCCGACACTTTTCACCCACGCTGGTATTAAGTTTTATCACATGGGTGGCCCCGTTGTGAATAAAGAGCTTGGCCTTCCCCCCTTTTTCTGGTGGGAAGGCCCCGACGGATCCCGGCTCCTCACCCTTTATAATAACGGTTATGGTAGCAGCCAACTGCCTCCGGCAAACTGGCCCTATAAAACATGGGTTTACATCAACATGACCGGGGATAACCAGGGTCCTCCGGATCCTGAGACAGTTGCAAAAGACCTTGATTTTTACAAAAGCCTGGGAATAAAAGCCAAAGTGGGTAAGATGGACGATTTTGCCGAAATGATCCTTCACGAAGATCTGAGCAAACTGCCCGTGGTACGCAGCGACATTGGCGATGTATGGATTCATGGCACCATGAGTATGCCTGAGGCAACAAAACTCGCAGGGAATATCAGGCCTTCAATAGGAGGGCTGGATGAGTTATCTACACTGGAATCCATTTGGGGTATTTATCGTCCTGACTTACGAAAGATTACTGCAGATGCATACGAAAACAGCATTCTTTACAGCGAACACACCTGGGGTCTTGCCAATCAGCATTATTTGAAAGTCCCGTATGGAAAAGATTGGCAGGATTTGTGGGAAAGGGGATTACCTCCTCAATACAGGTTAATGGAAGAGTCATGGAGAGATAAAGCGGATTATATCAGCAATGTTCAGAAACTGATTTCTAACCCCTACCGGGACGCTGTAGCATCATTGGCTGACAATGTAAATTTTGACGGGAATCGCATCGTGGTTTACAACCCGCTTCCATGGAAAAGAGACGGAGAGATTGACCTTGATACACGTCTCATCTTCGGTAACGATTTTGTTTCGCTAAAACCGGTTGATGGCGGCCCGGCAATTTCAGTGTCACATGAATACAGTGCTATTGAAGACAAAGCCCCGATGTCGCGCTTTGTCGTCAAGGATATTCCGGCCATGGGCTACCGTACTTATATAGCTTCAAATGTGAACGTTGATAAACCTGAATTGATTTCAAACAAAGGGTCAGGTGTAATTGAAAGCCCTTTTTTCAAGGCAACGATTGATGCTAAACATGGAAGAATTACCAGCATGGTTGATAAAAGAACCGGCAAAGAGTTAGTCGATGTAAATGCCCCACAAGGTTTCGGCCAGTATTTTTACGAACGATTTGGTTACAAACAACTTTCCGATTGGATTGACAATTCACTCTATCCACAATACCAGGCACACCGTTTTGCTTTTGTAGCTTACGATATGCCACAGGATGTAGTCTACAGTTCAGCGCTTCCTGAAAACATGGATCTGACAGTTGAAAAATCATCCATCGATGTTAAAGCAGTGATGACCGGGACACTTCCCGGACCGGGGCAACCACAAAAGATATCTTTTTCACTGACTTTGTCGGGCATCAATCCAACTGCCGACCTTGAAGTAAGCTGGCAGAAACAGCCTGACACATGGCCCGAAGCAGCCTGGATATCCCTTCCGTTTAAGTGCGATAATCCGAAATTCCGTCTCGGACGATTGGGTGCCGATGTTGATCCTGTAAAAGATATGAAAACCGACAACGCTAATTATCACCTCTGGTGGGTCAATAACGGAGTTGCTGTTTATAACGGGAATTCCGGGGCAGGCGTTGGCATTTGTTCGCCCGATGCACCACTGGTCTCCCTTGGAGAACCGGGTGAGTACAAATTCGATAAACGTTATGAACCCACTAAGCCATACCTCTATCTTAACCTGTATAATAACCATTGGCGCACTAACTTCCCGGCATGGATCGGCAACGGACAACGAATGAGTGCAAGGGTCCGAATTTGGACTTTTGACAAATTTACTACAGAAAGTTCACTTTATACGCCGGCAATGGAAACACGTGTACCACTTCAGGTGGCCTGTTCCAGGGTGAAGAACGGAAAGTTACCGGTCACACAGCAGGGCATATCACTTTCACGCAAGGGTGTAGCCTTAACTGCGTTTGGTCCAAACCCCGACGGAGAGGGGATTATCCTCCGTTTATGGGAACAGGGAGGAGTTACCGGAAAATTTGATGTTACGCTTCCCCTGGGTTCAAAATTTAGAAATGCCCAACCCGTAACACTGAGAGGAGAAAAGATAGGAGAGCCAATCCTGATTAACGAGGGTAAACTAAATTTTGATCTTAACGCATATGCTCCAATAAGCTTTATTTTAAGTGAGTAGCATAAAAAAAGGCTGACTAAATACAAGATAAATATTAATACAAACGCAATATATTAACCTTATGAAATTCAAATATTTATTCCTATTATTAATTTCGTTGTTTCTTACCAATGGCATATTTGCCCAATCACATTTCCTGAATAACTTAAAATCCGGAAAACACCAGACCATTGTAGTCTATGGCACAAGTTTATCAGCAAGTCCCGAGGGGTGGCCTTCGATGCTTGAAAAAGAGATCGACAAACGGTATCCGTCATTGATCAGGGTTGAAAATATGGCCAAGGGTGCCATGTGGTCCACCTGGGGAGTTCAGAATCTCGACGAACGGGTTTTATCCAAAAATCCCGATCTGGTGCTTATCGAATTTGCGATAAACGATGCCTATCTTCCTTACAAAACCACCCCCAAAACATGTCGCATCAACCTTGAATATATGATCGACCGAATATTGGATCAAAACCCTCAGTGCGATGTCGTCATACAAATCATGAATATGCCCACCGGAATCCATTTTCATGAGCATCGTCCCGATTTTGAGACCTATAATACCGTTTACCGGAAAGTTGCCAGGAAAAGAAAGCTTCTGCTGATCGATCACACAACCTACTGGAAGCCTATTCTGGAAAAAGGTTTGCCCGAATATCTGAAACTGGTGCCTGACGGAATACATCCCGAAGAGATTGCATGGAGGACATTGGTTACTCCTTTCATCCTTAAAAGTTTAAAAATTGGATAAGTGATGAGAATGAAAGAGTGTTATTATATCGCTATTGACTGTTTCTTACTGATCCAAAATAAAATATCTGACTTTAAACAACCGGAGGTGCAGAGCACCGTTTATATTTGCAGAAGGGGGTTAAATGTATTCGAACAAGGTACAGCGTACCGCTATATCTTCTTTGATGAATTGATTAAGGATAAATAATATTACGGTACGCTGTACCTCCTAAAAACGATTATTCATCTTTTCTACAAATCTTTCGGGACGCCGTACCTTTTACTTAGTGAATGATTTCTTCAGGTTATCTGTTTTGAAGTTGCAGTAGCGCACCTCACGATAACCAGGTGGCAAATATAATTCTATGAACCCAAAGATTAAAAAAAACTGAATTACTAAAGCTATTTACTCAAATTACTTAAATATAATTATCATATAAAATCATGACCAAACGAATCCTCATCGGCATAATCCTGATTGTCGAATCACTGTTATCCTTTGCCCAGGAGATCCCGTACACCACCGGACAATGGAATCCTGAAGGGCTCGGCAATCACCGCGCTGTAATCAATGTCAAAAAAATGGCCACCGCGGTGAGAGTGACCATCCCATGGCGAAGATTGGACCAGGTAGATGCTAAAGCACTGATATTAATCGATGCCCTTACCAATCAACCCATTAAGAATATCTACTCAACTCAGTTAAATCAGGAATTTGGCGAAGTGGTTTTTGAACCGGTCTCTGGAGAAGGAAATTACTATTTATATTATATGCCAGGGCGAAATGGAGGAAATTGGTGGTTTCCGGATGCTCAATACGAAAAACCATCAAATTCATTCGATCCAATCTGGAAGAGTAGTTCGCGAAATCGCATTGAATCAGACGCAGCGAAGGTGATCCGTTTTGAAAGTGTGAGCGACTACCATAGCTTCTATCCGATGGAGATCCCGGTGACTAAAAGCGAATTGACAGAAATTCTGAATGCTAATCAGGACAAGGATTTTCTACTGTTTCCTGAAGTGAGGAATTTCCCGATCAGAATGACAGAGACAATCCCTTATCGCTGGTATAAAAAAGGGTTAAACTACACATTCGAAGGTAGTGCCAAAAGAGATGAAATATACACCTGGCAGGTCGGAGTCTTTGCTCCATATAAAGAACTTAAGGATTTAAAATTAACCTTTTCTGATCTGAAAACGGAGGCGGGCATCTTACTTTCTGCTAAATCAATCAGAGTTCTCAATATGGGGGGAAGCGATCACCTGGGAAAGGAGTTTGTAAAGAATGTTTTAGTTCCCAAAGGTGAAGTTCGCTCAATGTGGATCATAACCGACGTCGGTAAGGATCAGCCAGCCGGAACCTACAAGGGTAAAGTTTCGGTGTCAGCCAACGAAACAAAGGAATACACAATCAATATAACGGTTAATGTAACAAATGAGGTTGCCGAAAACCGCGGATACGATATTCCTCAGAATATGTCACGGCTGAACTGGCTCGATTCAAAAATCGGAATTGATGATGAAGTTTTTGCTCCATTTACACCAGTCACAATAAATAACAAAACAGTTTCAATTTTAGGACGAAAATTAACCTATAACCGGCTCGGATTTCCGTCAGGCATCACAAGCTCTTTCACACAAAGTAACCATGCTACGGATGGTCCTGATAAAAATATTCTTGCGGGAGATATTCATCTCGATCTCCTTGAAGAGGGAAAGGTTATTGAATGGTCTTCAGGCACCCCAAAGGTGACTTTAAAAACAACCGGTGCCGTAGCGTGGCAAAATACATTAAACTCTTCGAGCGTTAAAGTAAGACTTAGTGCAAAAATGGAATGTGATGGCTATGTCAATTATGAGACAACTATAACG
>CANJNY010000196.1 GCA_947475715.1 Prolixibacteraceae bacterium | reverse complement strand
GAAACAAAATTGAACCGGTTTATCCGACTCGTAAGCCATCAGATATCCTTTCTCATCGTGGCATACAGAAGAGTTAAAAAGATGCTCTTTACCTTCGGGAAGGATTACCTTTTCTGTTTTCCACTCTTTTAGATCAGTGGTTGTTATCCTATCGATTCCGGTTGAATTCATGATTTGTCCGAAATCGGTAAATTCAAGGGCGAAGACGTTTAACTCTGCGCCATTCATATAGGCTGAGGCAAAAGAATGGCCCTGTCCAAATTGGACCACCTGTTCACCCGTCTGCAAATCGTCGATGTATAAATAGGCATCCTTACCCTTGGCATGCCCTAGTCCGGGTCGGTAATTGGAGACTAGCAGCAGACGCGAACCGAAAAGCACGGGGGTATTTTCCATCGGTGTCCTGCCGATCTGGGAAAAGGCAAAGGGGAGCTTGGTTAAGAGGGGTTTTTGAGGCTTTTGGGCAAAAGCTGAAGAGCTAATTATTAGAAATAAAATAGAAATTGAGTAATAGAGAGATATTTTTTTCATGAATTAAATTTTAATCGTAATAAAATGCTCTGAAAGAGCTAAATCTGAATAACCGTGGGTGCTAGCCCACGGTTAAAGTGACATGTGCAACATCAGCCCCACAGGGGTTGAACTATTGTATTCTGGAAAATACTTGTCCTCAGATTCGATCCGATGCTCTTTAATGAATCTTTTATCGGAAAGATTAATGGTATCAAATCCGAGGGTGAGTTTACATCCAGTAAGTTTTATTCAACCACTTCGTGGCTGAATTTTGTGATTCGTTTGCTACCCCCGGTTACGCAAGCTCCACCGGGGGTTATTCAAATTCAACCACTTCGTGGTATAAAATACGATAGACGATCTCTTTTATTAACTTTTATCCAGTTGTAATAACATTGAATTCCGAAAAAGTTAAGTAATTATAAGGTATTCTTCATCTATACCCTATTGCCTTTAATTTGGCATCAAAATCGGTCGAAAGTTTTTCGACCGGTTTGTTCAGATCCTGTGCTGCAAAACGGAGCATATTGCGCAAAAGCCGTTCAGCTGCAGGATGTATTCCGAGATTCTCACGAATCAGAAGGGTATTCAAAATAAAGTTTCCTGCACCAAATGAGTTCACAGAAACCATCAATCCGGATGCATAATCAAGCGATGATTTGATTGAACCAGCTACCGCTTCCTTTGGAGTATCCTGACCAACAAAGGCAGTTGCCGGAATAATCTCCCGGTAGAATAGATGATCCATTAATCCTCCCGAAGGTAGTCCTTCGAAAATGGGGTGCTCTTTGGCCCATTCATCCTTAAGGTAAAGCCAGCTATATAAATCTGAGATTGATCCTTTTTTCTCAAGTGGGAGAAACCTAACCTTGTTCTTCCCTTGCCTGAATATTTCAGGCGACAGAAAAATGGCGTTTGAGCCACGAGCAATATGTTTTGCAAGCGCTGCAAATGAAACTAATGTATCTACCCCGGCGGGTGGATTTGCTCCAACCAGAATTACTTCCCTGGATGTTTGGCTATCAGCGTTGAACGGGATTGTTTTAATATGATGATCTGCCAGCCATTTTGACAACACCGGATCTGTTCCCCAGGTAGTAATTTCAGATTCGATCGCAGCCATTTGAGCAGGATCATCCACCCAGAATTCTACCTCGCCGCATGTCGGAGCGCCACCCCTTTCTAGAGTTGCCAGGAGCTTGTATTTCCCTGCTGGTTCATCGAGTGGTAATTCAATCGAATAAATTGGTATGGCCAGTGGCAGCTCCTCATCTTTTTGTGTGACAGGAATTGTAATCGTGGTTCTGTGTTCGTAGACTCTCTGATTTCCGGGTCCAACGACCTGTATCAGGGCAATATATTCTCCTGCCGGAAGGGCATCTTCATTGGCAAGTACCACCTCGAGTTTGACCTTTTCGCCGCGGTAGATGTTCTTAGGTTCGGCAAAAAGGCACCAGCGCAATGGGGCCAACTCCTCAAACAAGGCGTCGGTCGTCCCCGGCTTCAGTTCGCGGAAGGTGGTTGTCAGCCCTTCACCACCCATTACATGGTCGTTCATTCCGGTGAGGTTATGCCCGGCAATTTGGGGATTCGATCGGATGGCTGTCAATCCGATTCTCCGCTGGCCCGCAACCCTGCGGATGCTCTCTGCGAAGAAATCTTCGGGACGGGGGTAAATCTCATTCATGTTCCATTTGTCCCAGTCGACGAGGAATTTATCCAGCTTATCCTTGTAAAACAGCGCATCTTCAGCGCCGGTTTTCCCTAACCGTTCAAAATGACGCATCACCCGCCAAAGGTCGACAGAACTTCCAATCCCATATTCGGAGAGGAAAACCGGTTTTGAATTTTTTCCAAGATTTCGGATAATCTCAGTCGCTTTGAGTGGCTGAGGAACTACCGGATAAACATGTGCATCGCCGGCACCTTCACAATACCCTCCCAACCTGGTCATTTTTGCCACCGCTGCGGTGGGCGACTCATTGCCAAGGAGGTATTCCCAGGTCTGAGATTTGGGATTGGATATCGAGCCGATATTAAACTGACCATCCCAGCGGCCACTCCCAAGCAGAACCATCCGGCTTTGATCCATCGATCGCACCTTGGGAAGGAGAGCAACGGCGTGCCGGAATACCGGTCCGTCGAATGTTTCATTCAAAAGTCCCCAGATCACAACACTTGGGTGGTTCCGGTCGCGACGGACCATCCCAAGCTGAGACCGGTCAAAACGCTCAAACATCACCGACGAGCTGTCCAGCCCCTGGGAAGCAAACGATTCATTATAAACCATTAACCCTATTTCATCGCACAGATCAAGCTGATAGGGTTGTGCACCCCCCCAGATAAAACGGATTGCATTAAATCCCATCACCTTCATATCGAGCAAATCACGACGAGCCAGGTCAGGGTTCATAGGTAACCTTTGACCTACGGGATAGTTATTGCAGGAGTGGGAGGATCTAAGAAAAAGACGCTTCCCGTTGAGGCGGAAACTGCCGTTTTCAAATTTGAAATCGCGAAAACCAAACCTGACTGAACGTTCATCTGCAGATTGATCCTTATCGTTTCTACTCCGAAGAGTAAGTCGGTATAAATATGGATTATTAGTATCCCATAGACGTGGCTCCTCGATTTTAAGGATTGTTTTTATTAGTGTGTCACCCGGAGGAACGAAGCAATCGAATTCCAGTGTTTTCAGTGTCTCACCCGAAGATGCCGGGGCAACCGAGAATGCGAGTTGTTGATGAACACGGCTTAAACCCGCATTGTGGATGGTCGCTTCGATTTCGACGACATCGCTCTTTGAGTTTGCCGAAGCAAAAAGATCTTCCACCCGAACTGCTGGAACCATCATCAACTCAACCGAACCGGTTATACCTCCGCAATTGTATTCTCCTCCGGCGGTATAGGGGATGACTCTTGCCTGACGAGGAATCTGCTTCAGCGTTATGCCGTCGATGGGCTCATTCGATGGATTTAAAACTCTGACAGTTAAATGATTGACTTCATCGTTTTTGATCACATCAGTCACATCAATTGTGAACGAGACATCACCACTTTCATACCGACCCATGAAGGTATTGTTTAGCCAGATATCCCCCATATAATCGATAGATTCAAATCGCAATAAGGTCCTTCCTGATGGGTAATTATTCTTTGGTGCCACAAAGTCGTGCCAGTACCAGACCACGCCGTGATAAGCCGGAAAAACTTCCTGAAGAATCCATGGAACTTTAATCTTTTGGGCACTCGGGGCCGGTGATTGCCACCAGCTCTTCTCTTTCCCGATATTCAGCGGATCTTTTTCAATCAGCCATTCGCCATTCAAAGAGATAACCGATTTTGAGGTTATCCGGTTATCATTTGTGGATATTTGCTGACCTGATATCCTTCCGGAATTTAGCGTAAGTAAAAAGATAATTACAAGGAATAGCCCCTTTAAGCTCAGACAAGTTTTCATAGGATAGTAATTTATTTTTTTAACTGCATGGCTCGTTTTTTCATATTCTCATTTGCTAAATTTTGTGTCAGGCAAAACCTTATTTTTCTTTTTTTACCTTAGTAGAGCCGAAAGTTAAAGTATAATCCAACCTTATTACCTTATCTGCGGTTGATTTTTGTTACTATGTTTTTGAATGAATAAGGTAATAAGGTTGTTGCTGTGATGCATTATTATTCTACTAAGGTTTGAAAATTAAAATAAGGTTTATAACGATTTAAAGATCATATATTTTCAATTAAGACCAATTTATCTTATCAAATATCCTAAGAATTTTATCATTGCATTTTATACCATATAAACACCGATCCGGGTTTATTTTTCAGTTCATTTCATCGTTTAATTGTGGTTGGAAAAACCTTATTCAATTTTTTTTAACCTTAGTAGAGTCGATAGTTAAAGTATAACCTAACCTTATTTTTTTCACGCGAAGGCGCTAATTTGCAAAGTTTTATTCAGTCAGGATCTTGCATCTGTTAATGATTGAGACTTTAAATGGTTATTACTGATTTTCTCAAAGCAGTTTATACCATATTAACACCGATCCCGGCTTATTCTTCAGAAGTATCTCATACCCGTTCATCAACTTCTCACCTGAAACTGTTGTTTTAACCTGCGAATCTTCATCCGTTAGTTCATAGCTCATTTTTGAATCGATGCCGCGAAGTTTTACCATCACAGACTCTGTTTCACAATTCTTACGTCTGAACGCCATGATCACTCCGTCATTCTGATCAGGCCGGTTTAGCTGATAGGCTAGCGATACATTATCGTTGGTCATCGCTTCAGTGGTGGTCAGCGGATAGTAATCGCCATAATAATAGGGGCGTAAACGCTGGAACTCCTTAAAATATTTCTGAAGTTCAGGCTGCGAATGTTCGCGGCTGTTGATATCCCAGTTGATCACCATGGAGGCGCTCATGCTTGACCGGAAATGGTATGGAGATATTGTGAAATTCCCGGTACCATGGAGCGGAAGATAGAAATTCAATCCGTAGGTATGACATTGGGCCCCTTCCGGCTCGCCATATTGGTAGTCGGTCCGCCACAATGGTGAACTTCTCGAAATCGTTTCCAAATCGATACGTCGTCCACCGCTGGCACAATTATCGATGATCAGGTTTGGAAAACGTTCCAGCAGCGTATCCCAAAAGGTATAGAGACCTTCGATATGGCGTATCTCGGAGATTCCAATACGATCGGGTTTGTCGTTAGCTTCCCAGTAAGGCATTGGATCGAAGTTGAAATCCTGACGGTAATAGTCGATCCCCTGTTTTTTAAGAAAATCAGAAATATAATTGGTGAGCCAGACCCGGGCCTCCGGATTTCCAAGGTTAAAAAGGGAGTTTCCGTCTCCTTTAAGATTGATCAACCAATCGGGATTTTGGTTCGCGAACAGCGTACCTTTGGTAACCCGCTCGGGTTCAAACCAGAGGAGGAATTTTGAACCAACCTCGTGGGCAGCATCGGTCAAGGGCTTGAAACCGTTGGGGAAGTTCTCTGTATTAGGGGTCCAGTTTCCGACGTTAGGCCAGCTTCCGTCGCATTTGTACCAGCCCGCATCGAGCCAGAATACCTCGGGAACAATCCCAAATTGCTGATGCCGTTTGATGAGTGCAACAGAAAAAGATTCAGTGGAACAGGTATGCTCATTACACGGAGGTGGACCTTCGCGGGCTAAAAAAGTGGCAAACGGTAATTCAACATGCTTTCCTTCAATCTTTCGGGAATGATGGAGAAGCACAAATTTCCGGAATTCGTTATGACCTGTCATCCGGTCCTCGCCGTTCCAGAATAGGAGGGAAATTTTAGGAGTGCGGATCTCCTCTTTGGGCAAAAGGGTGAGCTTTAGCTTTTCCATTCCCGATTTCAGGGAGACCGATTTTACGTCCGTTTGAACCAGATCGGCAAACCATTTCCCGGTCCAGCCAACGGCTACCATAACTCCCTGATGACCGGGCATCTCAAGATTGAAAAACGGAAAGGCCGTATTGTCCGATGAACGACCGCCGGTTGGGGTCATATAAACAGACTTCCCAATTTCCATACTTTCATCGATTGGCTGAAAATCGGTGCGCTCAGCATTACTGCCATGGGCATGGTGAAGGATAAATGAACCCTTATCCTTAGAACTGAAGGTATAATTTATAACATTGGCCTTTTCAATAACCGGAGTATTGGTAGTTGAAGTATTTTCAAATTTCAGAACCCATTCAACAGCAGGAAAATCCGTAAAACCCGTAACAAAACACTTTACTGAAAGTCCGCTTTTGGGATCGGTGTAGGTGTATTTCGATTCTGATACATTTGGATCATCCGATTTTAATTGTTCAGATAGAAACTTCCACCCTTTGATAAAACTATCCGAGTTTTTTCCGCCGTAAACAAACGAAAAGGGTGGGAGTTTCCCTTTTGAAAAGTGCTGAATCACCCATTGGTGAACATTAACGGAATTGGTTGATTGGTTATTCCGTTCAGCACCACTGGAAATGCTGATGAATAAAAATACCAGGGAAAAGGATAACAAACCACTTTTTACAAATAATCTCATAAGGCAAATATTTTAGCAATTTGATTTAGTTTTATGCGATTGTTTACCGATACCGATGAATTAAAATCCACAGAAGAGATAAAATTGGAACACTGATAACGCCGATCCGACAGATAACCGCTGATTTTAGTCTGATCTGTGAAGGTCTGTTCAATCCGTGTCATGCGTGTTCTAATCTTTAATCAATTTAATCAGTGCATCTCAGTCTCACAAACGCCGATTCCGCCCCTGAAATAATTAAACTGCACATTGGGGTGGTCGGCAAGAAGCGACATAGGAACTGCGCTGTCCATGATTTTTTTACTGATCATCAAAGCGGTAAGTCGTTGACCAAAAGCATTGTCATGAGCACCTGCCTGCCAGATCGAAACCTTCTCTGCCTTCCAGGTCTGCTGCGGACCAACTGTTAAGGCTTGTCTTGGAATACCTGTTACAACACCTCCGGCGCTCGTCCGGGCGTTCTGCATACAGGTAATCGGGTGAAGATCAACCACGCGGGTTGTCAGTTTACGGAACTCTTCGGGTGTGGGGGGAGCATCTTTGTAAAGACCTTCACGTTTGAACGGGTCATTAAACGCCCAGTGTTTGGTGTCACCCTGTCCGCCCTGCATCACGGCACAACGAACGCCGCTATCCCAGCTCTGAATATATTTGCTGGTATCTGCTTTTGGGAAATGCATATTTGCCTCGGGCATTCTTAATTCGGGTTTAATCCTGTTGAAGCAGAGGTCTTTATCGGCTTTTTCGAAGGATATCGGATTATCGGCAGCCAGCTCCTTGCCATCAACATACCACTCATCCATTCCCCAAAAATGGGCATTTGCCAGATTCAGATCCAGGGCATTCACGATCCGGGCAACGAGCGGAAGTTGTTCAGTTGGACCGATCGGACCGCAGATTCCGACAGGATTACTAGCTGTAGCCTGTTTCCATGCAGTGATGTATTCAAGCGCTTCGGCGAGGTAGAAATCCTCGAGGGTGTCGTAGAAAACAACTTTAAACCCGGGCCGGGACAATTGAAGTAAATCATCAGGAGTCAGTTTCGCTGCATCCATCAATAAATCATCCTCCAGGGTCGTAAAATCCCACCATTCAGGAGCTAACATACTTAGTTTTCTGGCCATAAGAATTTAATTTTTTAGTGTTAGTAATGAATATTATTATAATTAGTTCAATAAAAAATTTAAAGTCGCCACATAGACACCATGCCACGAAGTTTCACAAAGCCTTAATCTTCAAATAAATATTCCTTGTGTCCCGAATTTTCGGGATTCAGTCTTAGTGACTTTGTGGCATTTTTTCTTCTTTAATCGGAGATTCCTCCCTGCGTTACCAATGACCTACTTGTGAAAATCTGCCAGCCAAAGGAGATTGCTTCGTCACTCCTTCGTCGTTCCTTGCAATGACAGCGTTCATTGGTTGTAGCAAG